>DASYFU010000344.1:0-2299 GCA_036498225.1 Gaiellaceae bacterium
GTGTCCGGCCCCGTCGTCGTCCCGCTGTGCGGGCCGTGCAAGAGCCCGGTCACCGGCACCGCGACGTTGACGCCGACGCTCATGACGGCGTTCAAGAAGCACGACCTGTACGTGAACGTCCACACCGCGAAGAACCCGAACGGGGAGATCCGCGGGCAGCTCGCAGCGGGCTAGGCTCAGCCGTGTGCTGATCGTCGCCGCCACCGAGCGCGAGCTCGGGCACGTCCGCCGGTTCGACACGTTCTGCTGCGGGATCGGACCGGTGGAGGCGGCGGCGCGAACGGCGCAGGCGCTCGCGGAGCGGACGCCGGACGCCGTCCTTCACATCGGGATCGCAGGGGCTCGAGCAATCGAGCTCCTGTCGGTCGTCCTCGGATCGGAAGCCGTGTACGAGGACGCGCGCGGCCCGCTCGTCGAGTCGCGCGTCGAGCCAGACGCGGCGCTGCTCGCGCGCGTACGCGCATCGCTCCCGGACGCGCACGTGCTGCCGATCGGAACGAGCGCGCATGTCGGCGGAACGAGCGCGTGCGAGGTCGAGGCCATGGAGGGCTTCGGCGTCCTGCGCGCGTGCGCGCTCGCCGGCGTCCCTGCGGTCGAGCTGCGTGTGATCTCGAACGCGATCGACGAGCCCGACCGCGCGAAGTGGAAGTTCGAGGAGGCGTTCGAGCTGCTCGCCGCGACCCTAGAGCGACTCGACGTCGTCTAGGAACTCGGCGTTGCCGTACTGCGGCGGCGCGCCGTAGGCGAGGAACGTGATCTCCTCGTCCGTCTCGTTGCGCGCCTGCATCGGCGTCCCGATGTGCACGACGATCACGCCGCCCGGCTCGACGTCGACGCGCTCCGGCGGCTCGCCGAGCGCCATGGTCAGCGTGCCGACGATGGGGACGAACACCTCTTCCTGGTCGGGGTCGCGATGCCGCTTGCCGCGGACGTGCGCCGGGTAGCGCCACATGCGCGCGCGTGACTCGGTCATCCCGGCTGCGTCGGTGATCGCCGCCGCCTTCCGCGGCGCCTGCCCTTCGTGGCCGGGCCGTTCCTCCCAGGCGAGGTCCTCGTTGCGCACGACGTCGTAGCCCACGACGCGACGATACCCTCCCGGCCGTGTCGGAGTCGCGTCCAGCTGCGCTTCCGCCGGCGGAGCGCACCGTCGGCCAGCTCATCGCCGAGTCGATTCGCACGTACGGCGCGCATTTCTGGACGGTGCTGCCACTCGGGTTGCCGTTCGTCGTCGTCGACGTCGCCGGAGTGGGGCGCAGCACGAACGTCCAGACGCTGTTCCTCTGGGCGTTCGCGCCGCTCTTTGCCGCCGCCTACGTGCGCGCGTCGCAGCTCGTCACCGGTGGCGACCCGAGTCTGGCTGCGCTCGCGGTCGCATTCGTCATCTTTCTTCCGTTCCCCATCCTGCTGCGGCTGTACATCCTCCCGGGCATCCTGTGGTTCGGGCTCTTCGGGCTCGCTGTGCCCGCAGCGGTCGCCGAGCATCTCGGTGTTCGCGCCGCCCTCGCGCGTGGCCGCGAGCTCGGCCGCGTCGACCTCGTGCATGCGACCGGCGGCATCGCGGCGCTGGCCCTCGTCTACGGCGTCAGTCGCGTGTTCCTGCTCGTCCTGCTCCACACGCAGGGGAACCAGGCGCAGGCCGTTGCGCTCGTTCTCGCCGACCTCGTGCTGTCGCCGCTCCTGTTCGTCGGCGGCGCGCTGCTGTACCTGGATCAGGCCGCCCGGGTGAAGTAGGTTCACGGCATGCCCATCTACATCTTGCTCTCGACTCTGTCGCAGCAGGGCGTGCAGACCCTGAAGTCGAATCCCGATCGCCTCCGCGAGGTGAACCGCGACGTCGAGGAGCTCGGCGCCAAGGTGCTCCACCAGTGGGCGACGCTCGGCGACTTCGATTTCGTCAACGTCGTCGAGGCGCCGGACACGGCGACCATCGCGCGCGTGTCGGTCGCGCTCGCGGCGCGCGGGTCGACGCGGATCCAGACGCTGCCCGCGCTGACGATCGACGAGTTCGTCGCGACGCTGAGCTAGCGCTCGATCGCGACGCGCCGCACGGTCACGCCCCACGCCCGGCCCGAGGCGAAGAGCTCGTCCGGGTCGACGTCCGCGAGCCAGCCCAGGAAATGTGTCTCGGGCTCGTCCTCGGTCGAGCCGAACACCGCGGGATAGAGCTTCGCCTGCGACGTGTCGGTGCGGTTGCCGCTCGCGATCTCGTCGGCGCGGCGCTCCCCTTCCTCTGACGCGGGGCCCTCCATGTATCCGCGCGGCATAGTGGGAGTGTGCCCAACGCCTTGGCAGTCCGGGG
>DASYFU010000345.1:0-3623 GCA_036498225.1 Gaiellaceae bacterium
GCTCACGCTGGCCCTGGTCGTGCTCGCGCTCCTGAGTGCGTGCGGCGGCAAGGGCGGCGGTGGCTATTAACGGTTCCTGAAATCTCCGGCCGCGCTCGGGCGGTGGGCGACAATCAGGTGATGGCCACCGTCCTCGTCGTCGACGACGAGCCGATCGTCCGCGACGTCGTCGTCCGCTACCTGCAGCGGGACGGATTCGAGACGCTCGTGGCAGGCGACGGCGACGCGGCCCGCCGGCTGATCGAGGAGGCGCCCCCGGCACTCGTCGTGCTCGACGTGATGCTCCCGGGCACCGACGGTCTCGCGCTGTGCCGATGGATCCGCGCGCGCGGCGATCTGCCCGTGATCATGCTCACCGCCCGCGGCGACGAGGCCGACCGGATCGTCGGGCTCGAGCTCGGCGCCGACGACTACGTGACGAAGCCCTTCTCGCCGCGCGAGCTCGCCGTCCGCGTGCAGACGGTGCTGCGCCGTGCGACGCCGGCGGCAAAAGACGCGCAACGGCTCGAGCTCGACGGGCTCGTGATCGACCCGCACACGCGCGAGGTGCTGCGCGACGGCGAACGTCTGCGCCTGACGGCGAAGGAGTTCGACCTGCTCTTCTTCCTCGCGTCGAATCCGCGCCAGGTCTTCTCGCGCGACCAGCTCATGGGACGTGTCTGGGGATACGAGGCCGCCGTCGACACGGGCACCGTGACCGTGCATATCCGCAGGCTGCGCGCGAAGATCGAGCGCGACCCGTCGAGCCCCGAGCGCCTCGAGACCGTGTGGGGCGTCGGCTACCGGTTCACGCTGTGATCGGCTTCGCGCTCGCGGTCGCCGCGTTCACGCTCGGCGTCGGCCTCGTCGCGACGCTCGGCCTGACGCTGCTCCCGACGGCGCGTCTTCAGCTGATCGCCTTCGCGCTACTCGCCGTGCTCCTCCCCATCTGGGTCGTCTTCTTCTCCGGCTGGGCGATGTTCCACATGGGCGACGACGTGAAGATCCTCGCCGTCGCGAGCGCCGCCGCCTCCGCGGCCGTGGGTGCAGCGCTCGTGATCGGAACGTCGCTCGCGCGGCGCATCGAACGGCTGCGCGCCGCGTCCGCCCGTCTCGCCGCCGGCGACCTCAGCGCGCGCGCGCCGGAGACCGGTCCGCGTGAGCTGGCGGAGCTCGGCCGCTCGTTCAACGAGATGGCGTCGAGCATCGAGAGCCTCTTCGACGCGCGACGCGAGCTCGTCGCGGCCGCGAGCCACGACCTGCGCACGCCGATTGCGTCGATCACGGCGATGCTCGAGGCGATCGAGGACGGGCTCGCCGAGGGGTCCGAGTACCTCGCGCCGCTGCAGGACCAGGCGCGGCGGCTGGCCGGGCTCGTCGAGGATCTCTTCGAGCTCGCGCGCATCGACGCGGGCTCGCTCGCACACGAGCTGCGCGCGGTCTCCCTCGCACCGCTCGTCGAATCGTGCGTGCGCGGCTTCGAGGCCGAGGCGAAGGCGCGGAACGTCCGCCTCGAACAGCGGCTCGAGGCGACGCCCCCGGCACGGTGCGCGCCGGAGCAGGTCGAGCGCGTGCTCCTCAACCTGCTGACGAACGCGCTGCGGCACACGCCGTCCGACGGAACCGTCGCCGTCGCACTTGCGCCCGCTGAGGACGAGGTACGCGTGTCGGTCGAGGACACCGGCGAGGGAATCACGGCGGAGACGGCGCGGCGGATGTTCGACCGCTTCTGGCGCGGCGACTCGGCACGCAGTGCCGACGGGAGCGGAGCTGGTCTCGGGCTCGCGATCGCGCGCGGGCTCGTCGAGGCGCAGGGCGGACGCATCTGGGCCGAGCCGCGCGAGAGCGGCGGCGCCCGCGTGTCGTTCACGCTCCCCGCCGCTAGCTGAAGAGCGCGGAGATCTCGTCGCGCTGCGCCGCGTCGAGAGGAGCGGCGTCGAGCGCAGGCGTCATGTGCGCCGGGCGTCGCGGGCCGACGACGATCGCAGTGACGCGCGGATCGGACAGGAGCCACGAGAGCGCGAGCGTCGCGGGGTCGCCCATCGCCTCGAGGCGCTCGAGCCGGTCGAAGACGGCATCCTCCTGCAGGTGCTCGTACGGCTCCGGCCGCATCGTCATGCGCGAGCCTGCCGGAACATCGGCACCGCGCCGGTACTTCCCCGTGAGCCAGCCGCCGGCGAGCGGGCTGAAGGGCTCGAAGCCGAGGCCGCGCGCGGCGCACAGCGGCAGCACCTCCTTCTCGGCCTCCCGGTCGAGGAGCGAGTACGAGTTCTGCACCCAGGCGAATGAGCCCTCCGCGAGCGCCTCGGTCAGGCGCGCGCCGTCGACGTTCGAAAGCCCGTACGCACCGATCTTCCCCTCGCCGACGAGCTCGTCGAGGGTCGCGGCGGTCTCGGCGACCGGGACGTCGTCGTCCCAGTCGTGCGTGAGGAACAGATCGACGCGCTCGACGCCAAGCCGTTCCAGGCTGCTCTCCACCTGGCGGCGGACGCGCGCGGGCGCCAGCCCGTGGTCCTCGCCCTCCGCCATCGGGTTGAACGTCTTCGTGGAGAGGACGAGGCCGTCCGGCTTGCGCGACCGCACCCATCCGCCGATGAACGACTCGCTGCGGCCGCCGCCGTAGGCGTCGGCGGTGTCGAAGGTCGTGATGCCCGCGTCCCAGGCGGCGTCCATGACGGCGAACGCCTCGGCCTCCGTCTCGCCCTGCCCGAAGAACGCGGGGGACGACCCGATGCCGCCGAAGTTGCCGCAGCCGAGGACGATCCGCGAGACGGGGATTCCGCCCAGGTAGGCTCGCTCCATGAGCGCGACCGTACTCGACGTCGAGGCAGTGCGCCGCCGGTTCTCGTCGCTGCGCGGTGGGTTCGCGTTCCTGGATGCGCCCGGCGGCTCGCAGGTGCCGGACGAGGTCGGCGAGGCGATCGCCCATGCGCTGCGCGACGCGAGCGGGAACCTCGGTGCGCCGTATGAGACCGGGCGCCGCGTCGAGGCGATCGTCGACCGCGCACGCGCCGACGCAGGCCGCTTCCTCGGCTGCTCGCCGGACGACGTCGTCTTCGGCACGAACATGACCGTGCTCGATTTCACGCTCTCGCGCACGGCGTCGCGCGACTGGAAGGAAGGCGACCGCATCCTCGTGTCGAGGCTCGATCACGACGGCGGCGTCTCGCCCTGGCGCGAGCTCGCGGCCGACAAGGGCCTGGAACTCGACTGGATCGACGTCACTGACGACTTCCGGCTCGATCTCGACGATCTCGAGCGAAAGCTCGACGAGCGCGTGCGCGTCGTCGCCACCGTCGCATCGTCGAATGCGCTGGGAACGATCGTCGACATGAAGCGCGTGAGCGAACTCGCACACTCGGTCGGCGCGCTGTCCTGGTTCGACGCGGTGCAGTACGCGGCGCACGAGCCGGTCGACGTGCAGGCGCTCGACTGCGACGTGTTCATCGCCTCCGCGTACAAGTTCTGCGGCCCGCATCTCGGCGTCGCGTACGGGCGGCACGAGCTGCTCGGGTCGTGGCGGCCGTACAAGGCGCGCCCGGCTCAGAGCTCGCCGGTCGGCCGGCGCTTCGAGCCGGGCACGGCGCCGTACGAGCTCTTCGCCGGCTTCAGCGCGACGATCGCGTACCTCGAGTCGATCGGCG
>DASYFU010000346.1:0-5771 GCA_036498225.1 Gaiellaceae bacterium
GCGACGGCGAGGCTGGCGGCGAACGTGACGAGCGCGCTGAACGGCGCGCCGGTCTCCTTCACTCTGGGAACGCAGCAGTGCTCGGGAATGCTTTCCGGCGGCAGCGCGTCGTGCACGGTCACGCTGGTGGATCCAGCCGGGACGAACTACACGGTCGAGGCGAGCTATGCCGGCGACGCGTCGCATCAGGCGAGCTCCGACTCCAAGCCGTTCACCATCGTCTCCGCCACGAGCACGACGCAGGCCGGACCGATCGCGCCCGTGCTCGCGGGAACCGCCCCCACACTGACCGCAACGGTCGCTCCCGCGGCTGCGACCGGAGCCGTGACGTTCTCGACCGGAGGCACCACGCTCTGCACGGCGACGCTCTCGGCCGGGGCGGCGTCGTGCGCTCCCAGGTTCGCGCAGCCCGGCTCGTACACGGTCACGGCGCGCTACGGCGGTGACGGTGTGTATCCGCCGTCGTCCGGCACGACGAGTGTGCTCGTGTACGCGCTCGCTCCCGGCGGTGGCTCGTTCGTCGTCGGCGACAAGTCCGCGTCGGGGTCCGTCATGTTCTGGGGCGCGCAGTGGTCGAAGATCAACGTGCTCAGCGGCGGCGGCGCGCCGGACTCCTTCAAGGGCTTCGCGCTCAACCCCTCCGCCGCGAAGTGCAGCGCCCCGTGGAGCACCGATCCTGGTGACAGCTCGCCCCCGCCCGTCGATCCGCTCCCCGCGTACATGGCGGTGATCGTGTCGAGCAAGATCACGAAGTCCGGGTCGCAGATCTCGGGTAACACCGTCGCGATCGTGATCGTCAAGACGAGCTCGGGCTACAAGAACGATCCCGGGCACGCCGGCACGGGCACGGTCGTCGCAACGCTCTGCGGCAGCTAATTCGCTAGCGACCGCTGCCTGGCTTCCACAGCGGCTCGGGCGTGCTCGCGGCGGCGTTCGCCGCTCGCGCCGCAATGAAGAGCAGGTCGGAGACGCGGTTCAGATACACGTGCACGAGTGGATTCGCCTCGACTGTCAGTGAGGCGAGCTCGGCGCGGCGGGCAACCGTGCGCGCGACGTGCAGGCGCGCGGCCGCCTCGCTCCCGCCGGGAAGGACGAAGCTCTTCAGCTCGGGAAGCGGGCCGTTCAGCTCGTCGCAGTCGCGCTCGAGCCCGAAGACCATCGCCGGGGTTACCCGCAGCTTCTCGTCCGGCCCCGTCCACGGCACGGACAGGTCGGCGCCGAGGTCGAACAGCTCGTTCTGGATGCGTGCGAGCGGCGTGCGCAGCTTGCGGGGAAGGTCGCCGGCCAGGATGACACCGATGTGCGAATTGAGCTCGTCGACCATGCCGTACGCGAGGATCCGCGGGTCGAGCTTCGACACGCGGGAGCCGTCGCCGAGGCTCGTCTCGCCCGCGTCGCCGCCGCGCGTATAGATCTTCGTCAGGCGGACAGGCTCGTCGCGGTTGCGCATGCCCCTAGCGTACGGCGACGGGCAGATGGCTGAGGATCGAGCGCGCGATCACGAGCCGCTGGATCTCGCTCGTCCCCTCGTAGATCTCCGTGATCTTCGCGTCCCGGTAGTAGCGCTCGACCGGAAACTCCTTCGTGTAGCCGTAGCCGCCGAGGATCTGGATCGCTTCGCCTGTCTGGCGGCGCGCCATCTCCGACGCGAAAAGCTTCGCCTTCGCCCCCGCCTCGGTGTGCGGCCGGTCGTTCTGCCTCAGCCAGGCCGCGCGGTGCGTGAGCAGGCGCGCCGCGTCGATCTCGGTCGCCATGTCGGCGAGCTTGTTCTGGATCGCCTGGAAGTCGGAGATGGGCCGGCCGAACGCGTGCCGCTCCTTCGCGTACTCGCGGGCGACGTCGTACGCGGCCTGCGCGATGCCGACGGCCTGCGCGGCGATGCCGATGCGGCCGCCGTCGAGCGTCGCCATCGCGACGCGGAAGCCGTGGTTTTCCTCGTGCAGCAGCCGGTCGCGGCCGATGTGCACGCCCTCGACGACGATGTCGTTCGTCACCGACGAGTTGAGCCCGAGCTTCTCCTCGTCACGCGTGATGCGCACGTGATCGGCGTCGAGGAGGAATGCGCTCACGCCGCGTGCGCCCGCGGTCTGCTCGTCGGTGCGCGCGAAGAGCAGGAAGGTGCCTGCGTAGCGCCCGTTCGTGATCCACTGCTTCGAGCCGGTGATGCGCCAGCCGTCTCCGTCCGGCTGCGCCCGTGTGCGCAGCGCGCCGGCGTCGGAGCCGGCCTCCGGCTCGGTCAGCGCAAACGCGCCGAGATGCTCGCCGCGCGCGAGCGGCGGGACGAAGCGCGACTTCTGCTCGTCGGTGCCGAACGCGAGGACCGGCAGCGTCGCGGCGCTCGTGTGCACCGCGACGGTCACTCCCACGCCCGCGTCGGCCCGCGACAGCTCCTCGAGCACGAGCACGTACGAGAGGAAGTCCGCGCCGGCGCCGCCGTACTCCTCCGGGACGCAGACGCCCATCAGTCCCAGGTCGGCGAGCTTCGCGAAGATCTCGCGCGGGAACCGATGCTCGCGATCCCATTCGGCCGCGTGCGGCTCGATCTCACGGGCCGCGAAGTCCCGGGCGAGCTCCTGGATCTCCTTCTGCTCCGAGCCGAGCTCGAAATCCACGACCGAAGCGTAGTCGTAGTCTTCCCGCATGGTCGCCGCTCCGCCCCCGCCCTCGCCCGCCGCCATCGTCCGCTCGTGGAGCGCGGCGTTGAACGCAAACGACAACGCCGCGGCCGCACGGTTGTTCGCGCCGAATGCGCTCATCCTGCAGGGACCGCTCGACGTGCGGCTGTCGACGCCGAAGCTCGCGCGCGAGTTCAACGCCTCGCTTCCCTGCGCGGGCAGGATCGTCCGCATCGCCGTGAATGGGAGCCGCGCGACGGCGACGTTCGTCCTCGGTCACCGGCCGAAGCACACGTGCACGGCGACGCACGGCGAGAAGGCGGCCGCGCTCTTCGTCGTCCGCGGCGGGAAGATCGTGGTCTGGGAACAGGTTCCGGTGCCGGCCGTGAAGAGCGGCGGCCTGCCGGCCTAGCTCAGGCGGCGATCGTCTCGCGATACGCCGCGACGAGCTCCGGCTCGCAGTCGTGGAACGCCTCCACGACGATGGGATCGAACTGGCGCCCCGATTCCAGGACGAGCTCCTCGCGCGCGGCCGCCCAGCCGAGCCCGCGGCGGTAGGGCCGGTCGCTCGTCATCGCGTCGAGGGCATCGGCTACGGCGAACACGCGCGCGCCGAGCGGCGTGTCGGCGCCACGCAATCCGTCGGGGTAGCCGCCGCCGTCCCAGCGCTCGTGATGCGAGCGGACGACGCGCAGGCCTTCGCCCTTCAACAGCGCGACACCGGAGAGCATCTCCTCGCCGAGGATCGTGTGCTGCTGCATGCGGGCTCGCTCCGGCGGTGAGAGCGGCCCCGGCTTTTTGAGGATCTCGTCCGGGATCCCGATCTTGCCCACGTCGTGTAGGAGGAAGCCGTACTCGATCCCGCGATCGTGCTGCACGCTGCGAGGATCGATAACGGCCAGCAGCTCGAGCGCGTAGCGCACGACGCGCTGCGAATGGTCGTGCGTGCCGGTGTCCTTCCACTCGAGCGCGGTCGCGAGCGCGCTGACGGTCTGCAGATACGAGCTTTCGAGCAGTGCGCGCTGCCGGCGCTCGACGCCGAGCATGTGACGGAGGTCGCGCGCATACAGCAGCAGCTCCTCCTCGTCGCCGCGCTCGGCCGCACGCGGGATCGCCGTCGGCACCCGCGAGCCGTCCTGCGTCAAGCGCTCGACCACCGCGAGCAGCTCGAGCGGACTGAACGGCTTGCGCACGAGCGCCTCTGCGCCGGCATCCTGGGCGCGCCGGGCCTCTTCGCCGTCGGCCCCCGTCAGCAGCACGATGGGAATGTGGCGTGTCGCCGGCCCTGCCTTGAGCTGCAGGCACAGCTCCGTGCCGCCGATCCCCGGCATGCGCAGGTCGAGCACGATGAGGTCGGGCGAGTCCGCGGCGATCTCGGCCAGCGCCTCGCGAACGGATCCCGCCTCGGCCACGGACACCTCGGCGCTCTCCAAGGTGACGCGCAGGAGCTCGCGGAGCGCAGGCTCGTCGTCGACCAGCAGGATCTTCATATCCCCCGATTGCCTTTCGGCAAGTAGTTGTCTGTCCATGAGTCCCCCGAACGGGTTACTCGTATGCGTAGAAGCCGCGGCCGGCCTTCCGGCCGAGGCGGCCGGCCTGCACGTACTGGCGCAGGAGCGGGCACGGGGCGTACTTCTGGTCGCCGAGACCGTGCTGGAGGACCTCCATGATCGCGACGCAGGTGTCCAGCCCGATAAGGTCGGCGAGCGCGAGCGGCCCCATCGGATGGGCGAAGCCGAGCCTCGCGATCGTGTCGATCGCCTCCGGCTCGGCGACGCCCTCGAGCAGGGCGTAGGCGGCCTCGTTGATGAAGGGCATGAGGATCCGGTTCGAGACGAAGCCGGGAAGGTCACGCGCCTCGGCCGGCGTCTTCCCCAGGTCGCGGGCGAGCTCGACGATCGCCGTGGCGGTCTCGTCTGAGGTCTCCAGCCCCCGAATCACCTCGACGAGCTCGAGCACGGGCACCGGGTTGAAGAAATGCATGCCGATGACGCGGTCGGGGCGCCGCGTCGCGGCGGCGAGGCTCGTGATCGGGATCGAGGACGTGTTCGACGCGAGGATCGCCTCCGGCGGAAGGAGCTCGTCGGCGCGGCGGAAAAGGCCTGCCTTCACGTCCGCGTCCTCGACCACCGCTTCGATCATGAGGTCGGCGGCGACGACCTCGGGCACGGCGGTGATCCGGCCGAGCACCTCGGCCGGATCGGCACCGCCTTTCTGTTCGAGCTTGGTGAGACTGCGCTCTATTGCCCCGAGGCCGCGCTCGACGGCGCCGGGGTAACTGTCGTGGAGCGAGACCCGGCGGCCGGACGCGGCCACCACCTGGGCGATGCCGCCGCCCATCTGCCCTGCACCAACCACAAGGACGTGATCGAAACGCACGCGAGGAGGCTAACGGCCAGAACGATCCAAAGCCACGGGAAGGCGCGATGCGCCGGCGTCACCTTCCACGTTGCCGTGTTGACGTTCACGAACGGCCGCCCGCTGAGCCAGTGCACCGACAACGTCTTCCCGTGCAGCCCGAGCACGATGTTGTAGATCCCGTTCTGGTTCGTCATCGGGATCCCGACGCAGTGCGCGACGCCGCGCTCCGTATCAAGCGCGTGGATGAACGGATAGCCGCTCGGATTCGTGTACAGCGTGTACACCCAGCGGCCGTCCGTACTCGTCGTCCGGGTCACCGGGCTCCCGTGCATGACCCAGCTCTTCTGCGTGCGGTCGGCGATGCGCCCTGGCACGAGCCGGTTCGTCTTGAGGTCGAACGCGCGCACGACGTAGTGGCTCAGATCTCCGTTGTACGAGCTCTGCATGTACTCGATGAAGTACAGCTTCTTGCCGTCCGGCGACATCGCGTCGAACGTGAACCACCCCGTCAATGAGATCTCGCGGACGATCCGCATCGTCAACGGATCGACGAACATGAACAGGCTCGGCGACGACTGGCCCGCCATCGTGTCTGCGAGCATCAGCCTGCGGCCGTCGAGCGAGATGCCGGTCGCGCCGGCCGGCGTCGACGGCAGCCCCCACTGGCCGACGAGCGTGAGCTGGTTCTGCTCCGTTCCGTCCTTCGTCGAGATCGCGAGGAGCTGCGTGTCGTTCCCCTGGCCGTCACTGACCGGAATGAAGCGCGTCGTCCCGTGGACGACGCCGACACCGCCC
>DASYFU010000347.1:0-3792 GCA_036498225.1 Gaiellaceae bacterium
GACGCCGAAAAGCGCGTACACCGCGCTGAAGTTCGCCTGCTGCGGTCCGGGATCGACGGAGAAGCGGAGCATGAAGTACGCGGCGTAGAAGAGGAAGAGCACGAGGAAGAGCACGAGCTGGTCCTCACTCCACAGCCACCAGTGCCCCCACGAGATCTTCGCCCAGATCGAACCGGTGACGAGGACGAGCGTCCCGAAGATGACGCCCTGATGCACCGCGACGTAGCTCTCGAGGTCGGCGCGCGGGTCGCGCTTCCACAGATAGCGGAGCGCCTTCCACGCGCCGGCGGCAAAGCAGCCGTAGGCGGTGAATGCGATGGAGACGTGGAAGTAGAAGATCCGCTGCGAGAAACCCTGATTCGCGTCGTTGGGCGCGACGAAGAAGACGAGAGCCAGCGCGAGGATCACGAGCACGGCTGACGCGAGTGCCAGAGTGGTCAGCGAGAGGCGATACGGCCTGGCCACAACCGTCAGGTTACTCAGTCACGACGTATTCGAAGGTCGCCCAGCAGAGCAGCCCGAAAAGCAGGTCGTAGAGGCCAAGGAAGGCGAGATAGCGGCCCGGCGACGAGACGACGCTTGCCCCGACGCCGCCGACGACGATCGGGATGGCGAGCGGCAGGAAGAGCAGGGGCAGAAGAAGGTCGCGGGCGCGGGTCGCGACCGCCATTGCGCCGAGGAACGTCCCAACCGCGCAGATGCCGAGGTCGGCGAGGACGACGGCCACGACGGTCGACCCGCGCAGGCCATGGAAGAAGAGCGCGAACACCGGCAGCGCGACCACCTCGGCGGCGCCGAGAAAGGCGAGCGTCGCGATCGACTTCGCGAGCCAGATGGCGCTGCGGTCGCACGGCGCGAGCACGAGCCCGTCGAGGACGCGCTGCTCGCGCTCCGGGACGAAGGCGCGGCCGAGGCCGAGCAGCGCGGTGAACAGGATCGCGACCCAGAGGAGGCCGCTCGCGGCGAGCTGCGACGAGTGCGCCGGCAGCGAGAAGTGGAACACGACGAACGTGGCGACGACGAAGAGCAGCATCGCCGGCAGCGTGTCGCGCGCGCGCAGCTCGAGCAGCAGATCCTTGCGCGCGAGCGCACCCACGTCGGCGAAATACGTCATGCGAGCACCACGTGCGCGGTCGCGAGCGACGCGACGCGATCCGGATCGTGTGTCGAGACGAGCAGCGTTCGTTCGTTCCGCAGCTCCGCGAGCTGCGCATCCAGCAGCTCTGCGCCGGCCGCGTCGAGCGCGGTGTACGGCTCGTCGAGCACGAGCAGCTCCGGCTCGTGCAGCAGCACACGGCAGAGTGCGAGCCGCTGCGTCATCCCGCGTGAATACGAGACGACACGATCGTGGCGCACGTCCCACAGGCCGAAGCGCTCGAGCAGCATCCCGATCCGCTCACGCCGCTCGGGCACGCGATAAAGCCTGCCGTACAGGTCGAGATTCTCGAGCGCCGTCAGCTCCCGGTACACGAGCGGCTCGTGCGCGAGATATCCGATTGCGCCGCGCGGGACGTCCACCTCGAGCTCGCCCTCGGACGGAACGGCGAGCCCGGCGCAGAGGCGGAGCAGCGTCGTCTTGCCGGAGCCGTTCGGTCCGGTCACGACGGCGAAGGCGCCACGCGCCACGTCGAGGTCGAGGCCACGCAGGACGCGCTTGTCGCCGAAGCGCTTACCGAGCTTTCGTGCCCTGATCACCGAGGGCTAGTGTAGGCGCGTGGATCTGCGCGAGACCCAGCGGCCGCTGAAAGCGCGGTACCGCGCGGAGCCGGGTGAGGCGCGTATCACCTTGACGGCGAAGGGCGGCGAGAGCGCAGGCGCGGCCGTGTGCTCGGTCGACATCGGCCGGGCGGTGTACGCAACGCAAGCGCATGCGGGCGTCGGCGGTGAGGGGACGGCGCCATGCTCGGGCGACCTCCTGCTCGGCGCGCTGGCCGCCTGCGCACAGGTGACGTGCCAGATGGTGGCCGCGTCGTCCGGGATCGAGACGACGAAGATCGAGGTGACCGCGGAGGGCGAGCTCGACCTGCGCGGCACGCTCGGCATCGACCGCGAGGTGCCGGTCGGATTCGACCGCATCACGCTCCGCTTCGACGTCGAGGGCGCCGGCGACCGGCGCGACGAGCTGATCGAGAAGACGCTGCGCTACTGCGTCGTGCTGCAGACGCTCGAGCAGCCGCCGCAGATCGACGTCGCTACGTAGCGACGTCGAGGATCACGAAGACGGCGAAGGCGACGCTGATGACGCCGTTCATCGTGAAGAACGCCGCGTCGAGGCGACGCAAATCGCCTGGCCGCACGAGCGCGTGCTCGTACGCGAGCAGCGCGGCGACCGCGGCGACGCCGATCCAGTAAAGCGTGCCGACCGGCAGGCCGAGCCCCGCCGCCACGAGGCACGCGACGGTCGCGATGTGCGAGAGGCGCGCGCCGGCGAACGCACCGCGCACGCCGAAGCGCGTCGCGATCGAGTGCAACCCCTGCGCGCGATCGACGTCGACGTCGAAGAGCGCGTAGAAGCAGTCGAAGCCTGCGACCCACAGCGCGACCGCCGCACCGAGCGTCCACGCCGGCCAGGGAAGGTGATTCGTGATCGCGACCCACGCGCCGACGGGAGCGAGGCCGTCGACCGCGCCGAGCCAGAAGTGGCAGAGCCACGTGAAGCGCTTCAGGTACGGGTACACGACGAAGCCGATGACGGGAATTGGCCACAGGTAGTGCGTCTTCGGCGCGAGCTGCCACACTGCCGCGAGAAAGAGCGCGAGCGAGGCGGCGCAGAAGACGACGACCTGCACGAGTGACAACTGACCGCTCGGGATCTCGCGTCCGGCGGTGCGCGGATTGCGTGCGTCGATGCCGGCGTCGACGAGCCGGTTGAGCGCCATCGCGAGCGAACGCGCGCCGACCATCGCAAGCGTGATCCAGACGAGATCGTGCGCGGACGGCGTCGCACCGACGGCGAGAAACGCGCCGACGTACGCGAACGGCAGCGCGAAGATCGTGTGCTCGATCTTGACGAGGCGCGCGAAACGCGCCGGCATCGCCGCGATCACTGGTGGTGCGCCGTGTGCCCGGCGAGCAGGTCGAGCGCGTGGTGAAGCAGCGGCGCGAGGACCTCGAAGCCGTCGCGCGTGCCGCCGGTCGAGCCGGGCAGGTTGACGACGAGCGCGTCTCCGACCACACCGGCCGTTCCGCGCGAGAGCGCGGCGTACGGCGTCTTGTGCAGCGCGTTCGCGCGCAGCGCCTGCGCGATGCCAGGAGCCTCGCGTTCGATCACGTCGCGGGTCGCCTCCGGCGTGACGTCGCGCTTGGCGAGCCCCGTGCCGCCGGTCGTGAGCACGAGCTGCGCGCCGGACGCGAGCTCGCGGATCGCCGACGCGATCTCGTTGCGCTCGTCGGGAACGACGCGGCGGACGACATCGTAACCCTCGCCGTGCAGCAGCTCTTCGAGCGCATCGCCGCTGCCGTCGTCCGCCTCACCGCGCGAGACGCGATCGGAGACGGTGAGCACACCGGCCTTCAGACGGATTCCTTCGTCTTCTCGAGGAGACGGACCTCGCTCACAACCATCTCCTTGTCGATCGCCTTCGCCATGTCGTACACGGTGAGCGCTGCCACGGTTACCGCGGTCAACGCCTCCATCTCGACGCCGGTCTGTGCCGTCGTCTCCGCCGACGCGACGATCTCGACGGCCGCATCGCCGACCTCGAGGGTCACCTCGACGTGCGACAGCGGAAGCGGATGACAGAGCGGGATGAGCTCGCTCGTCCGCTTCGCGGCCATGATCCCCGCCAGCTG
>DASYFU010000348.1:0-8960 GCA_036498225.1 Gaiellaceae bacterium
GTCCTTCGCGCAGGAGTCGTACGAGCACAGCGGCGCCTTCGTCCCGAAGGACGGCGCACCGCGCTTCGACGGCGGCTGGATCGGGGTGCCGGCGCTACGCGGGATCGCCGCTGCACTCGCAGTCCATCCGGAGTGGCGCTACGAGCGCGCCGCCGCGATGGCGGCCCGCTGCGCCGAGCTACTCGCACCGCACGTCGACGTCGTCACGCCGCCGGGTCACTCGACGCTCGTCTCGTTCCGTCCGAACGGCGATCCCACCGAGCTCGTGGCCGCGCTCTACGAGGACGGCGTCGTCGTGCGCGAGCTGCCGGGCCGCAACCTCGTGCGCACGTCCGTCGGCTGGTGGACGAACGAGGACGACCTGCAGCGACTGGTCGCCGGTCTAGCTCGGTAATCCGAGCTCGGCCGCGATCGGCTGCAGCGCCTCGACGACCGTTCGGATGTGATCGTCGAGATCGACGCCGAGCTCCTCGGCGCCCTTGTAGACGTCCTCGCGATGCACGCCCGCAGCGAACGAGGGCTGCTTCAGCTTCTTGCGCACCGACTTCGGCTCGAGCCCCTCGAGGCCGGTCGGCCGGACGAGCGCGCACGCGTGCACGAAGCCTGAGAGCTCGTCGCAGGCGAAGAGCGCCTTTTTCAGCGGCGTGTCGCGCGGCATGCCCAGATGCTCCGCGTGCGAGAGGACGGTCTCGACGACGATTTCCGGATACCCCTCCTCCCGGAGGATGGGAGCCCCGTCCTGCGGGTGCTTGTCGAGCGTCGGGTGCATCTCGTAGTCGAAGTCGTGGAGGAGCGCAGCGACGCGCCAGAGCTCCTCGTCCTCGCCCATCTTGCGGGCGTACGCGGCCGTCGATGCCTCGACGGCGAGCGCATGGCGCAGCAGCGATTCGCCCTTCGTGTACTTCGTGAGCGTCTGCCAGGCCTGTTCGCGAGTGGGCTCGGACACCGCCGCTACATTACCGCCCTATGGCAGTCGCACCAGCCGTCGCCGACGCGTTCTCGATCGAAGGCGCCCGCCCGTTGAGCGGGACGATTCGTGTCGCCGGCAACAAGAACGGCGCGCTTCCGATCCTCGCCGCCACGCTCCTGACGAACGAGCCCGTCTCGCTGTCGAACGTGCCGCGTATCCGCGACGTGGACACGATGCTCGACCTGCTCGCCGATCTGGGAGCGGATGCGGGATGGACGGGCCAGAACGAGATCCGCGTGCACGCGGCGAACGTCGGCAAGTCGAGCCCTGACCCGCGGCTGTGTGCGCGCATGCGCGCCTCGTTCCTGCTCGCCGGCCCGCTGCTGGCGCGTTTCGGAGAGGCGACGATGCCGCCGCCGGGCGGAGACGTCATCGGCCGCCGCCGGCTCGATCCGCACATGCACGCATTCGCCGAGCTCGGCGCGACGATCGAAGGAGACCGCGTCTACGAGATGCGCGCAGCGCACCTGCGCGGCGCACACGTCTTCCTCGACGAGGCGAGCGTGATGGCGACCGAGAACACCGTGATGGCCGCCGTCCTGACGGAGGGCGAGACCGTACTCGGGAACGCCGCGTGCGAGCCGCACGTCCAGGACCTCTGCCGCTTCCTCGTGTCGCTCGGCGCGCACATCGAGGGGATCGAGTCGAACGTGCTGCGCATCCACGGGGTGCAGAGCCTCAGCGGCGGCTCGTGGTCGATCGGGCCCGATCACATCGAGGTCGGCAGCTTCATCGGCATGGCCGCGATCACGGGCGGCGACGTCACGGTCGAAGGCGCCGACCCGAAGGATCTCGTGTCCATCAAGCCGGCGTTCGAGCGCCTCGGCGTGCGCATGGAGATCGGCGAGCAGAGCGTGCACGTGCCGTCGCGGCAGCAGCTCGTGATCCAGGACGACCTGGGCGGGATGATCCCGAAGATCGAGGACGGCCCGTGGCCGGCGTTCCCGTCCGATCTCACATCGATCGCGATCACCGTCGCGACGCAGGCGTTCGGCACGGTCCTCATGTTCGAGAAGATGTTCGAGAACCGGCTGTTCTTCACAGACAAGCTGATCTCGATGGGCGCGCGCATCATTCTGTGCGATCCGCACCGCGCCGTCGTCACCGGCCCGACGCAGCTCGTCGGGCAGCGGATGGAGAGCCCGGACATCCGCGCCGGCATGGCGATGTTGCTCGCGGCGCTCACTGCCGAGGGCCGATCGACCATCGGCGCGATCCACCAGATCGACAAGGGCTACGAGCGCATCGACGAGCGCCTGCGCGCGCTCGGCGCGTCGATCGAGCGCGTCGAAGTCTCCGGCTAGCGGTCGGACAGGCTGCGCGCGCGGTCCACGGCGGCCGTTGCGTCGACGACGCCGTAGCCGAGCGTCGGCGTCCACGTCCCGTGCCCCGACGCGGTCTGTTCGAGAATGTGCGCGACGCCGAGCGCGGTCAGCGCCGGATTCGCCGCCCACACGAGCGCTGCGGCGCCGGACACCTCGGCGGCGGCGAACGACGTCCCGCTCCCGAAGCCGTATCGACCGCGGCCGAGTGCGCCGTACACGGCGACACCGGGCGCGGCGATGGAGATCCACGAGCCGGTGCCGGAGAACGCGGCGTGGCGTCCGCCGTGCTCCGACGCGGCGACGACGAGCCCGCTGCCGCCGGTGCCGTCCGAGCCGACCGGCTGGACGAGAGCCGCCGGGTACTCGACTGGGTTGCCCATGCCGTGGTCGTTACCGGCCCCCGTGACGACGAGAACGTCGTGGCCGACGGCGAACCGGATCGCCGCGCGCTCCGTCTTCGACGTGCTCGGGCCGCCGATGCTGAGGTTGATGATGCGTGCGCCGTGCCGGACCGCGTACCTGATGGCGGCGGACTCGGTCGCGTCGGTGAAGGCGCCGCTCGAGCTTCCCGCCTTGATCAGGAGAAGCCGTGCGTCGCCGCCGTACGCAGCGGCGATCGAGGCAACGAACGTGCCGTGGCCGTTCTCGTCCTGGACGTTCGACGTTCCGTTGCGCGCGTCGTACACGCCCGACGTCCGCTCTGCGATCTCGGGGACGGAGATGTCGGCGCCCGTGTCGATGACCGCGATCTCGACGTGCGCTGCCGCATGCATGACGCCGGGCGGGACGCCCGTCTCGTCGATGCCCCTGAGCTGCCACCCGGTTCCGGCCGAGACCGCAAGCGCAGCAACGAGTGCGGCCGCGGGGAGCACGTGCCGACGCTACGGGTTGCGACCGACGTAGGCCATGGGCCGCGCGGCCCATCTTGCGGTTCGCTAGACCTATAGTCTCGACCGGTGAACGCGGCAGGGCGCAGCGGCATCCGTGTCGACCCGCGTGGCGACGGCTCGGCGAACGTCGAGACCGGCCTCCCGGTGCTCGACAGCCTGCTCGAGCGGCTGGCCGAGTACGCGTCGTTCGACCTCGCGCTGGAAGTCGAGCCCGGTGCGGCAGAAGCCGAGGTGGCCGAAGCGGGAAGCGCCCTCGGCCGCGCTCTCGCGGGCCCTCTACGCGAGGGCCGCGGCTGGGGCTCCGGCTTCATGACCTCCGCGGAGGCGCTCGCGAGCGTGTCGCTCGAGGTGTCCGACACGCCGCTCCTCGTCACGAACGTCGATCTCACCCAGGCACGCATCGGTGGGCTCGGCACCGACGTCGCGCGCCGCTTCCTCGAACGCTTCGCCGAAGGCGCGGGCATGACGCTGCACGTGCGCCTCCTCAACGGAACCGACACACAGCACGTGCTCGACGCGATCTTCAAGGCGCTCGGCGTCGCCCTCGCGGGCGCGTGCTCGGAGAAAGGAGCAGCGCGTGAGTGACAAGACTGTCGTTCGCACCGAGGAGGCGCCCGCGCCGTTTCAGGGCGCGCCGTACTCGCAGGCCATCCGTTCGGGTGGCTTCGTGTTCGTCTCGGGCCAAGTCGCACTGAAGCCCGGCGCGAACGAGCTGAGCGGTGGCTCCATCGAGGAGCAGACGGAGCAGGTGCTCACCAACTTGCGCGCGATCCTCGAGGCGGCCGGCACGAGCATCGACAGACTCGTGAAGACGACCGTGTTCCTGCAGAACCTCGACGACTTCCAGGGCATGAACAGCGTCTACGCGAAGCACGTCGGCGATTCGCCGCCGGCGCGCTCGACCGTCGAGGTGGCGAAGCTCCCGACCGGCGCGCTCGTCGAGATCGAAGCGATCGCTGCCGTCTGAGTGACGCGCGAGATCGAGGACTACGTCCGCTCGCTCGGGCTCGACGCGTACCTCGTCGGCGGCGCGGTCCGGGACGAGCTGCTCGGGCTCGAGTCGAAGGACGCGGACTTCCTCGTGCTCGGCGTCGACACCGAGACCCTGCGCGACGCGCTCTCCTCGCACGGGCGCGTCGAGGACCTCGTCGTTGCCGAGCGCCTCGTCGGCATCCGTCTCCACCCGGCTGACAAACGCGTCCGAGCGCTGGCTCCGGCCGGCATCGAGTTCGCGCCGCCGCGCAAGGAGGTAAGCACCGGGCCCGGCCGGCACGACTTCGAGATCGTCGCCGATGCGTCGCTTTCCGTGGAGGACGACATGCGCCGCCGCGACTTCACCGTGAATGCGATGGCGCGCAGGCTCGCGGACGGGACGATCGTCGACCCGCTCGATGGGCACGCCGACCTGGAGCATCGAACCCTTCGCGCGGTGTCAGACACGAGCTTCGCCGAGGACCCGCTGCGCCTTGTGCGCGCGCTGCGGTTCATCTCGCAGCTCGGCTTCGAGCTCGACGAGCAGACCCGGCGGCAGATGGAGGAGGAGGCACCCGCGGTGAAGCTCGTGTCGGGCGAGCGAATCGCCGACGAGCTGACGAAGCTGCTGCTCGGCGCGCGCCCGAGGGACGCGCTCGTAGTCGCACGCGACACCGGCGTGCTCGTCGAGCTGATCCCCGAGTTCGGCCCCGCGCACTTCCTGACGGATCACATCTTCGGAGTCGTGCAGGAGACGGCGGACGCGCACGAGGAGCTCGCGGTCCGGTTGGCGGCGCTCTTCCACGACGTCGGGAAGCCCGTCGATCCGAGCCCGCGCGGACATGCGGAGGTCGCGGCTCGGATCGCGAACGAGACGCTCGGCCGGCTTCGCTTTCCGACGCGCCTCACGCGGCGCGTGGTCGCGATCGTGCGCGAGCATCCGTACCGCGCCGAGGACCGGCCGAAGACGCCGCGCGAAGCGCGCCGCTTCCTCCTCCAGCACGACGACGAGCTCGCATTCGACGTCGTGGCGATGCGCCTCGCCGACCTGCGCGCGAAGAACCGGGATCCAAGCGGCCTGGAGGAGCTGCGCGAGCTGCTCGAGCAGGAGATGCCGAACCCTCACCATCTTCGGAACCTCGCCGTCGACGGGGACGACCTCATCACGCTCGGCTTCCGGCCCGGCCGCGAGCTCGGCCGTGCGCTCCAGGCGCTGCTCGAGTACGTCGTCGACCATCCGGAGACGAACACGCGCGACGAGCTCGTCAACCGCGCGAAGACGATGCTGCCGTGAGCGCTGTGGAGCTGATCGAGTGGCACGCACCCGGCCCGTATCGCGTCGCGTTCTCGACACGGTCCGGCGGCATCAGCGAGGGAATGTTCTCCTCGCTGAACCTGGGCATCCGCACAGAAGACGATCCCGCCAGCGTCGTCGAGAACCGGCGACGGCTGTGCGAGGCCGTCGGCGCCGATCCCGATGCGGCCACGATGGCGTGGCAGCGTCATGGCGCGACCGTCACGCGCGCGCAGTCGCGAGGGATCGTCACGCCCGGGACGGTGTACGACCACTGCGACGGCCTCTGGAGCGACGAGCGCGGCCGCGCGATGCTGCTCATCACCGCCGACTGCGTGCCGGTCGCGATCACGCGACGACCGGAGTCGGGCGTGCGGCCCGCCGTTGCCGTCCTCCACGTCGGCTGGCGCGGGCTGCTCGCCGGCATCGTCGCCGAGGGCGTGCGCGCGATCGGGCCCGGCAAGCTCGCTGCTGTTGTCGGCCCGGCGATCGGGCCGTGCTGCTACGAGGTCGGGGAGGAGGTCGCGGTTCCCGCGCGCGAGGCCTTCGGAGCGGACGTCGCCGTCGGCGGCACGCTCGACCTGTGGACGTGCGTCGAGCGCGCGCTGCGCGCGGCCGGCTGCGAGCACGTCGACCGCATCGACACGTGCACGTCGTGCCATCCGGACCGCTTCTTCTCCCATCGCCGCGACCACGGGCGCACGGGCCGTCAGGGAGTGATCGCGTACGTCACCTGACGAGATCCGCGAGCGCTACGAGCGCATCGCAGAAGACGTCGGGCCGCGCGTCACGATCGTCGCCGCGACGAAGTACGTCTCGGTGGCCGAGATGGCCGTTCTCGCCGAAGCGGCCATTCCCGTCGTCGGCGAGAACCGCGCGCAGGACATGGAGGCGAAGCACGAACGCTACGGCGGCGCCTTTCGCTGGCACTTCATCGGCCACCTCCAGAGCCGCAAGGCGAAGGTCGTCAACGAGATCTGCGAGCTCTGCCACTCGCTCGACTCGGAGTCGGCCGCGCAGCGGCTGACGATCCCCGCCCTCGTCGAGGTGAACCTCTCTGGCGAGCCGACGAAGTCGGGCGTCTCGCCGGAGGATCTGCCGGCGTTCCTGGAGAACTATCCGGATGTGCGTGGCCTGATGACGATGCCGCCCGCGACCGGCGATCCCGAGGCCTCCCGGCCGTACTTCCGGCGCCTGCGGGAGCTCGCGGAGCTGCACGCGCTGTCCGAGCTGTCCATGGGAACGAGCCAGGACTACGTCGTCGCCGCCGAGGAAGGAGCCACGCTCGTCCGGGTGGGCTCAGTCCTCTGGCAGGGGTAACATCCGCGCAACCATGGCCTTCGCCGACGTCTGGAACCGCACCCTCGTCTACTTCGGAATCGCCGAAGAGGAGGACTGGGACGAGGACGGCTACGTCACCGACGAGGAGCTCCAGCGCGCCTACGCCGAGCGGCCGAACGTCCGGCGCCTGCCGCACCGGCGCGGCCGCCGGGAGGAGTTCGACGACTGGACGGATCCCGAGTCGGCCGCGAATGCCCGGACGAGCATCCTCCGGCCGGCGCCCGAGCCGCGGAGGCTCCGCGGCGTCGAGAGCGTCCCCGGCCCGGGAGCGGTGCGCGTGCATCTCGTCCTGCCGCGCAGCTTCAACGACGCCCAGCAGATCGCGGACCGCTTCAAGGAGGGGATGCCCGTCATCCTCAACCTCCAGGGCTCCGACCAGGAGCTCGCGAAGCGGCTCATCGACTTCGCCAGCGGCCTGACCTACGCGATGGACGGCGGCATGCAGCGCGTCGCCGACAAGGTCTTCCTCCTCACCCCGCGCAACGTCGAGGTCTCCGCCGAGGAGCGTGCCCGCATGCTCGAGCGCGGCGGCTTTTTCAATCAGGCGTAGGA
Source organism: Gaiellaceae bacterium (assembly GCA_036498225.1). Lineage (GTDB taxonomy): Bacteria > Actinomycetota > Thermoleophilia > Gaiellales > Gaiellaceae > Palsa-739. The sequence goes on from DASYFU010000348.1 coordinate 7,345, forward strand.
AACCGGGCGCCTAGGGCGAACGCGCCCTTCGATGGGCGTGGCAGCCACCTTCACCCTGCTCTCATCCGCGATCTCGGAGGCGGAGACGTTCATCAACGTCTTCGTCACCGTCTACACGCTCGTGATCCTGCTCTACATCATCACGAGCTGGCTGCGGCTGCCCTACTCGCCTTGGCTCAACCGGATCCAGCGCTTCCTGTACGACGTGTCGGAGCCGTACCTGCGGATCTTCCGCCGGTTCCTGCCGTCGTTCGGGCCGCTCGACCTGTCACCGATGATCGGACTCATCGTCCTGTGGCTGCTCGACCGGGTGCTGATCACGGTGCTGAACCGCTTCAACTAGAGAGGGGAAGAAGAGATGGCACTCACACCAGTCGAGATCCTGCACATGACGCCGGGCACCGGCTTCTTCGGGTACAAGCGTGCGGCGACGGACAGACTGCTCGCGGAGATCGTCGCGAGCTTCGAAGACGTATGGCGCGAGCGCGCCGACCTCGCAGACAAGGTCGAGCAGCTCGAGTCCGATCTCATTCGCTACCGCGAGCTCGAGGCGCTTCTGCGCACGACGCTCGTGTCGGCGGAGCGCGCGTCGCAGGACGTGAAGGAGCAGGCGCGCAAAGAAGCGGAGCTCATCCTGAGCGAGGCCCATGCGGAAGCCCGTGCGGTCCAGCGGCGTGCGCTCTCGGAGAACGAGCGGCTCATCACCGAGACGCGGCTGCTGCGCGAGCGGCTCCGTACGGTGCTCGACCTCGTCGACGACGTGGAGAACACGCTGCACGGTCAGGGCCGGGAGCCGAAGGCCGCCTGAGATACCCCCGGACTAAACTGGGGGCATGAACGAGCCTCTGCGGCGCGATGTGGACGTGAGGGTCGGATCGTCGACGGACGCCCTCACGCCCATCTCCGTGGCCGAGCGGTCGCTGCGCGCCGGACCCGTGCAGTGGCTCGGCCTCGCGGCGATCGGGCTGGCCGCGGTCGCAGCCGACCAGCTGACGAAGCACATCGTCACCGGCCACCTCGCGCTCGGCGACGGCATCCACGTCGTCGGACCCTTCTGGATCCATCATGTGCAGAACTCCGGGATCGCGTTCGGCCTGTTCTCGAGCGCGACGCCGATCGTCATCGTCCTCACCGGGATCGCGATCGCATGGATGCTCCTCTTCTTCGCACGGTCGGGTGCCCGCCACCCGGTGCTCCCGGTCGCGCTCGGGCTCGTCATCGGGGGAAGCTCGTCGAACCTCCTCGATCGCGTGCGGCTCGGATACGTGACCGACTTCCTCGACCTCCGCTACTGGCCTGCGTTCAATCTCGCCGACAGCTTCATCGTCGTCGGCGTCGCGATCCTGCTCGGGACGCTGCTCGCCTCGGAGCGCATCCCGCGCAGTCGTGGCCGCCGTGACGCGCCTGCGCGTTCCTGAGAGCGCGGCCGGCGAGCGGCTCGACCGCTTCCTCGCCGCGCTTCCCGAGATCGGCTCGCGCGCGGTCGCGGAGCGACTCGTGCGCGACGGCGGCGTGCTCGTCGACGGCAGCGCGAGGCCGAAGAGCACGAAGCTCGCGGGCGGGGAGGAGCTCGAGTTCGACGCGCCCGGACCGGTGACGAGCACGCTCGAGCCGGA
>DASYFU010000349.1:0-2114 GCA_036498225.1 Gaiellaceae bacterium
AGTCGCCGCACTCGTACTGGTTGCGCGACTCGATTGGCGAGGCCTTCTTCGACTCGCAGCGCGGGCACTCGGGGCCGTGCGGCCAGCGAAGCTCTTCCAAGTATTCGCGGCACTCATCGTCGGTCCCGAACTGCTTGATCAGGTCGGGCAGGTTCATCTCTTGAAGGGTGGTCTTGCTCATGCCTAGACCTCGCAGGAAGAAGCCAGCTCACGAGCTGACGAATGACGAAGTGATACGGCGTCTGTTCCCGAAGCCCGTTGCAGATCAGGCGAAGAAAGAAGCTGAAGAATCGAGAAAGAGACCACCTAAGCGATGACTCTATGCCCGTCAGCCGCCTGTGTCAAGGGGATAATCCCCCACAACGGCTATACTCGTCGGAATGGCAGCACGCAACCGCACCGAGCTGACGAACCCGCTCGACCGCCTGCGCGAGCGGATCGTTACCGGCGATCGTGGGTGGTTCTTCGCCGCCATCGCCGACAAGGTTGCCGATCGCCGCATCGCGATGAACATGTCGCAACGCGAGCTCGCCGAGTTGTGCGGCACGACGCAGTCGGCGATCGCCCGGCTCGAGCGCGGCGGGCGGCCGCCGCGGATCGACACGCTGCTCCGCATTGCCGAAGCGCTCGACTGCGACCTTCAGGTCGAGCTCGTTCCGCATTCGTGATCGTCGGCGTCGCCGGCGACTCCATCAGCGCCGGTTCGCCGCTCTGGGATCCTGACCCGAGCGTGCGCGCGACCATCGCGCGACCGGACGAGCGCAGCCAGTGGCAGTGGTGGACCGCGCAGCTCGATCCGCGACTCGAGTTCCGCACGCGCGCCGTCTACGGGAAGCGCACCGACGAGATCGCCGCGTTCGTCGGCGACATCGCGAACGGTGCTGACGTCCTCGTCGTGCAGGGCGGCATCAACGACGTCGCGCAACGCCGCCCGGTCGAAGAGGCGGCGGCGAATCTCGCGGCGATGGTCGAGCGCGGGCGCGCGCTCGGCCTGCACGTTGCGCTTGCCGACGTCCTCTCGTGGCCGCGTGGCGACGATCGAGCCGCGCGAGACATCGCAGCGCTCAACGCGCTGATCCACGAGATCGAGGGCGTGACGCGTCTCCCGTTCCACGACACGCTCGCGCCGCTCGATAGCTGGAGCGACGACGGCGACCACCCGTCCGTCGACGGCCACCGGCTGCTCGGCGAAGCCGCCGCGCGCGCTCTGTCAGAGATCGAGCTCTAGTCCGTCGTACGCGCGCTCGATGCCCGCGTCGAGCGGGAGCTCGTCCGGGCGGTGAATGACGACGAGCCGGGAGGCACCCGACGCCTCGAACGCATCGTTCGCCTCGTCGGCGGTGAGATGGCCGCGCTCGGCCGGCTCCGGATCGGCGAGCGTCGCTTCGCACAGAAACAGATCGGCGTCGCGCGCGAGCTCGGCGAGACGCGGCGTCGGCGCGGTGTCGCCCGAGTACGCGAGCGTGTGCGTGCCGTCGCTCACGCGCAGGCCGAAGGTCAGCTCCTCGTAGTGCGAGAGCTGCACCGGCGTGACCTCGAAGCCTGCCGCCGAGAACGCGTCCTCGGCGCGGTATTCGTGCAGCTCGAACGCCTGCTCGATCTGATCGGTGAACGCGAGCTGGCCGCCGAGCTGGCGGAGCCGTCCGCTTCCGCCAGGCGGGAGCCACAGCGTCGGCTTCGGCGCGCGCCGGCCGGGGCCGAACGCCGCGCCGAAGGTCCACGGCACGAGATCGCCCCAGTGGTCGAGGTGGAAGTGCGTGATCGCGATCGCGTCCACGGTCGGCCAGCCGCCGTTCCCGTTGCGCAGGCGGGCGAGAACGCCCGGCCCGCAGTCGAGGAGCAGGCGGCCCTCACCCTCGACGAGATAGCCCGACTGCGCCCCGCCGGCGTTGGGCCAGGCGGGCGAGCAGCCGACGACGGTCACCTTCACGTGTGCATCCTCGCGGATCGCGGGGCATCCGCGCCGCGGTGACGGTGTATAACTCCGCCGTGGCCGGAGCATCGATCGACGTCCTCAAGAAGGTGCCGCTCTTCTCGGGCCTCGACAACCGCGAGCTCGAGCAGATCGCCAGCTCGATGCGCGAACGGCGCGTCGCCGCCGGCGACGTCGTTCT
>DASYFU010000350.1:0-3247 GCA_036498225.1 Gaiellaceae bacterium
AGGCCGACTTCGAGCAGGCGATCGCGGCCGTCCGGGGCGCCGCCGAGCGGCTGGAGGCGACGCAGTTCGAGACGCTGACCGCGGCGGCGCTCCTGGCGTTCGCGGAGGCCGAGGTGGACGTCGCCGTCGTCGAGGCCGGCCTCGGCGGCCGCCACGATGCGACGAACGTCCTCGAGTCGCGCGTCGTCGTCCTCACGAACGTCGCGCTCGAGCACACGGACGTGCTCGGCGACACCCGCGAGGCGATCGCCGGCGAGAAGCTCGCAGTCGTCAAACCGGACGCCACAGTGGTGCTGAGCGAGGAGGAATGGAGGCCGCTCGTCCCCGACAACGAAGTCGTCGTCACCGCGCAAAGCAACCTCGCGCTCGCGATCGCCGCGGCCGAGGCGTTCCTCGGGCGTCCCGTCGACGCTCATGCTGCAAAAGACGTCTCGCTGCCCGGCAGGCTCGAGCACCGCAGCGAGCGTCCGCTCGAGATCTGGGACGGCGCCCACAACCTCGCCGGCGTGGGCTACCTGCTTCCCCGGCTCCCGGATCGCGAGTTCGTCGTCGTCGCGTCCATCCTTCGGGACAAGCGGCCGGAGATGATGCTCGAAGCGCTCTCCGTCCTCGGGGGCACGTTGATCGCGACGCAGTCGCGGAACGGGCGCGTGATGCCCGCCGAGGAGCTCGCCGACATCGGGCGGCGGTTCTTCGACCGGGTCGAGGTCGAGACCGACCCTCGGACCGCCCGCCTGAGGGCGCTGGCGACGGGCGATGCGGTGCTCGTCACCGGGTCCCTCTATCTTCTCAACGAGCTCCATGGCGACGGTTAAGACACACACGGCAGGCGAGAAGCTCGGGATCTTCGCGTTCGCGGGGGTCGTGCTCGTCGTCATCGTCGGGGGCGCCTTCGCCGCCGGCTTCCTGATCGGGCGGACGTTCCTGTGACGACACGGTCGATCGCCGTCATCCTCATCGCCGTCGCGGCGGTGTTCTGGCTCGCGTCCGCGTACTGGACGGTGAAGGATGCGCGGCGTCGCATCGACGACTCGACGTTGCTCGTGCTGGCCGCGCTCCTCGGCCTCGTGCCGTATCTCGGCCCGCTCGTCTACATGCTCTTCCGGCCGCCCGAGTACCTCGAGGACGTGCGCGAGCGCGAGCTCGAGATCAAGGCGATGGAGGACCGGCTTTCGCGGCGCAGTCTCGTCTGCCCGGTCTGCCACTCCGACGTCGATCCGAGCTTCCTCGTCTGTCCGATCTGCACGACGAAGCTCCGGCAGGCGTGCTCGACCTGCCGCGCGCCGCTCGAGGCGCTGTGGCAGGTGTGCCCGTACTGCGAGACCCCGATCGATACCACGGGCACGGCCTCTATAGTGCGCCGCCGTGGCAACTGAGCGGACGCTGATCCTGATCAAGCCGGACGCCGTTCGGCGCAGTCTCGCCGGCGAGATTCTCGCCCGGATCGAGCGGCGCGGCTTCGCCGTTCGCGGGGGCAAGCTGGTGACGGCGACGCGCGATCTCGGCGAGCGCCACTACGCCGAGCACAACGAGAAGCCGTTCTTCGGCGACCTCGTCGACTTCATCACGTCGGGCCCGACGTGGGCGCTCGTCGTCGAGGGAGAGGGCGCCATCGCAACCATGCGCAGGACGATCGGCGCGACGAATCCCGCCGACGCCGACGCCGGAACGATTCGCGGCGACCTCGCGATCTCGATGCCGGACAACCTCGTGCACGGGTCGGACTCGCCGGAGTCGGCCGAGCGCGAGATCGCGCTCTGGTTCGGCGATGAGCTCGCCTGATCTCGAGCGCAACGTCGCGCTCTGGACGAAGAACAACGAGGCTTACACCGATCCCTCTGCCGTGCGCGCGTGGGCGCGCGACGAGATCACGTGGGGAAAGTGGCGCGGTGACGAGTCCGAGCTTCACATCCTCGGAGACGTCGCCGGCAAGGACGTCGTCGAGCTCGGTTGCGGCACGGCGTATTTCTCCGCCAAGCTCGCGAAGCGCGGCGCGCGCGTAGTCGGAGTCGACCCCACGCCGGCGCAGCTCGACACGGCGCGCCGGATGATGCGCGAGACGGGTATCGAGTTCGAGCTCGTCGAAGCGCCTGGCGAATCGGTTCCGTTGCCCGATGCGTCATTCGACATCGCGATTTCCGAGCATGGAGCGTCTACGTGGGCGGACCCGTATGCGTGGATCCCCGAAGCGGGACGTCTGCTTCGGCCGGGCGGATTGCTCGCATTCCTCCATGGGACGCCGATCGCGCACATTTGCTACCCCACGGTCGGCGAGATCACGACGCAGCTGCAACGTCCGTACTTCGGAATGGGGCGGACACAGTGGGACGAGGACGACGGCGTCGAGTACCAGCTCACGCACGGCGATTGGATCGCGGTGCTCCGAGATTCCGGCTTCGAGATCGAGCGCCTGATTGAGCTACAGGCGAAGGCCGACGCGCAGACGCCGACGTTCTACTCCGACACGCCGGCCGACTGGGCGCGGCGATGGCCCGACGAGGAGATTTGGGTCGCTCGCAAGACCTGAGCCTGCCGCTCGTTCTTGCGTCGACGTCGCCTCAGCGTCGCGCGATTCTCGAGCAGCTCGGCATCCCGTTCGAGGTCGTCCCTCCCGACTACGAGGAGCTCGGCGACGATCCGCTCGAGCACGCGGCGGGCAAGGCGCGCTCGGTCGACGGCGGCGACCGGCCGGTCCTCGGCGTCGACACGGTCGTGCGCTGCGGCGATGCCGTGCTCGGCAAGCCCGGGAGCGATGGCGAGGCGGAGCAGATGCTCGACTTCCTCTCCGGGAAGCAGCACGAGGTCGTGTCCGGCCTCTGCCTGCGCACGCCGGCATGGGAGGAGCTGCGCGTGAAGACGACGGTCGTCACCTTCAGGCCGCTCACGCCGCGCGACCTCGCGTGGTACCTCTCGTCCGGCGAATGGGAGGGCCGCGCGGGCGCGTACGCGATCCAGGGCCGCGGCGCAGCGCTCGTCGAGCGCATCGACGGCGACTATCTGAACGTCGTCGGTCTTCCGGCGTCGACGCTCGTCGGGTTGCTGGCCCAACGGTTCCCGGGGCTGTACGGCTTTGGCTAGGGTGGGGGCCTCTCGGGGTGTGGCGCAGCCTGGTAGCGCGCTCCGTTCGGGTCGCCGAGGCGTCGATTGCGACGCCGACCCAAAGGGAACGCGGCTTTGCCGCGTTCCCGCTAAGTTAGGGCCGTTAGTGCTTCGGGGTGTGGCGCAGCCTGGTAGCGCGCTCCGTTCG
>DASYFU010000351.1:0-7503 GCA_036498225.1 Gaiellaceae bacterium
GCCGACCTCGTTCCCGCGCTCGTCGTAGACGGCGGCGGCGACGCCGGGGAACGGCTTCGTCGCGGATCCGGGCTTCAGCGTCGTCACGCCCGGCAGCGGCGTGATCATCACCATGCCGGTCTCCGTCTGCCACCAGGTGTCGACGATCGGCGTTCGATCGGCGCCGATGTGCTCGCGGTACCACGCCCACGCCTCCGGGTTGATCGGCTCGCCCACCGATCCGAGGAGCCGCAGCGACGACAGGTCGTGGCGCGCTGCGTACTCCGGCCCCCACTTCATGTGCGAGCGAATCGCCGTCGGCGCCGTGTACAGGATGGTCGCCTTGTACCGCTCGACGATCGACCACCACCGCTCCTTGTCGGGGAAGTCCGGCGTCCCCTCGTACATCACCGAGGTCGCCTGGTTGCACAGCGGGCCGTACACGATGTAGCTGTGGCCGGTGATCCAGCCGATGTCGGCCGCGCACCAGTACACGTCCTCGTCGCGCTTCAGGTCGAAGATGTAGTGATGCGTCGTCGCAGCGCCGACGAGGTAGCCGGCGGTCGTGTGGACGATCCCCTTCGGCTTCGCGGTCGTCCCGCTCGTGTACATGAGGAAGAGCAAGTCCTCGCTGTCCATCGGCTCGCACGGGCACGTGTCGTCGACCCCGTCGACGAGCTCCTCCCAGCGGTGGTCGCGTCCGTCGCGCATCGCGACCTCGCCGCCGGCGCGGGTGAGCACGACGACGTCCCGGATCGTCTCGGTCGAGTCGAGCGCCTCGTCCGCGATCCGCTTCAGCGGGACGGTCGAGCCGCGCCGCCACGCCTCGTCCTGCGTGACGAGCACCTCGCAACGCATGTCGTTGATCCGGGCGGCGAGCGAGTCCGCCGAGAAGCCGCCGAAGACGACGGTGTGCGGCGCGCCGAGGCGCGCGCACGCGAGCATCGCCACCGCGAGCTCCGGGACCATGCCCATGTAGATGGCGACGGGCGTCCCCTTCTTCACGCCCAGCGACTTCAGCCCATTCGCGAACCGGCTGACGTCGCGGAGGAGGTCGGCGTACGTGATCTCGCGGCGATCGTCCTCCGGCTCGCCCTCCCAGTAGTAGGCGACCTTCGAGCCCTTTCCGGCCTCCACATGACGGTCGACGCAGTTGAAGCAGACGTTGAGCGTGCCGCCGAGGAAGAACTTGGCGTACGGCGGCTCCCACTCGTACAGCTCCGCGAACGGCTCGAACCACGTGACACGCTCGCTGCCTTCGCGCGTCCAGAACTCCTCGAAGGTCTGCTCGTAGATGTCCGGCTGCGCATTCGCCTGCTTCGCGAACTCCGGCGACGGCGGATAGCGGCGCTCCTCGAGGAGCATCGTGTCGATCGTCGTCACGGCTCGAGCTCGTACGGGTAATCGGTGATGGTCTCGGCGCCGTCGCCGGTGACGAGGAGGATGTCCTCGAGGCGGACGCCGCCGTAGCCGGCGCGGTAAAGCCCCGGCTCGAGCGTGATCACGTCGCCGGGTACCAGATCGTCGCCGACGACGGACAGCCGCGGGCGTTCGTGCACCTCGAGGCCGACGCCGTGGCCGAGCCCGTGGAAGAAGCCGCTGTCGAGCACCTCGCCCGGCTTCTTCGTCAGCTGCGTCGGGTAGCCGGCTGCGGCGAAGATGTCGCAGGCGATCTGCATGAGGTCGCGTCCGTTCACGCCGGGCTTCGCCGCCTCGGTCGTGCGGTCGAGCGCTTCCTTGCACAGCCGGTGGTACTCGCGGATCTCGTCGGGGACGTCCCCGACGACGTACGTCCGCGTCATGTCGGTGTAGACGGCCGTCTCCGTGTCGCGGGGCCAGAGGTCGAAGACGACGGACTCGCCTGCCGAGATCGGGCCCGAGCCCATGTCGTGCCCGACGGCGCCCTGCGCACCGTGCGCGACGATGAACTCGTCGTCCATGGCGCCGCACTCGACGAAGACCTGCAGCATCTCCGCCTTGATCGCCTCGCACGTGAGCGGTTCGCCCTCGTGCTGGAGCACGCCGCCGCTGCCGGGCTGGGAGTCGCGGAGCATCTCGCGTGCGACGTCGAGCGCCTCTTCGCATGCGCGCTGTGCGCGCCGCAGGCCGGCCACCTCGCTCGCGTTCTTGCTCCGGCGGCGATCCTCGAAGAGGTCGCGGTCGACCTGGACGTCCACGCCGCCGGCGCGGAGATGGTCGGCGAGCTCGAGCGGGAACCGCGCCGGCACGACGGCGCTCGTCACACCGATCTCCTTCAGCGCGCGCGTGTAGACCTCGAGCATCGCCTGCACCGGATCGGTGCCGCCGCGCAGGAGCTCGTCGATCCCGAATTGCTCGGGGGGAAGCGTCTCGATGTCGGGCGCGACGGCCTTCAGCCGCTCGCGCTCGAAGGCGGTGATGACGGCGAGCCGGCGCCCGTCGTGCTCGATGTACAGGAAGGGGTCAGGGACGGCGAGCGGCACCTCGTGCCGCATCGCGGGCGAGCGGGTCGTGTCTGCGTGGATGATGACGTCGGTCATGGGCGGATCCTAGGCACTTAGACCCGATCAGGCCCGATACAGTCGGATCCATGGAGCCGCTGGAGCGTGCACGCGAGCTCTTCGCCGCCTTCGAGGCCGAGCTGCGGGTCGAGATGCCTGCCGGCGTGGACGTCTTCGACGCGCACACGCACCTCGGCACCGACATCGACGGGATGGTCGGCCACTTCGAGGAGCTCGAGGCGATCCTCGACCGGTACGGGATCTCCCGCTGCAACGTCTTCTGCCTGGACGAGCCCGACCGGCACCCCGGATTCCGTGCGGGGAACGACCGGACGCTCGCATTCGCCGAGCGATCGCAAGGACGGTTGGTCCCGTTCGTCCGGCTCGACCTCGCCGAGGATCCCGTCGGAGAGGCGGAGCGCTGCCTCGACGCCGGCGCCCGCGGCATCAAGCTGCACCCGCGGGCGCAGAAGTTCCTGCTGGACGACGACCGGCTCGCGCCCGTCTTCGCGATCGCCGCTGAACGTCGCGTCCCGATCCTCATCCACGGCGGCCGCGGCCTGCCGCCGATCGCCGACAACCTGCACCGCCTCGTCGATCGCTACCCGGACGCGCAGCTGATCATCGCGCACGCCGGGATCGCCGACCTGTCCGGTCTCGCGTCGCGCTTCGCCGGCAAGGCCGGCGTGTTCTTCGACACGTCCGTGTGGAGCCCGATCGACCTGCTCGGCTTCTTCCATCTCGTGCCGCCGGAGCAGGTCGTCTACGCGTCCGACTTTCCGTACGGATCGCAGCCGAACTCCCTGCTCATCGCGCTGCGCACGGCGCGCGCATCGGGACTGAGCGAGAAACAGGTCGCGGACATGCTCGCCGGCAGCGCCAACCGGATCGCCGACGGCGAGCCGCCGCTCGAGCCCACGACACCGCGGGGCGCGAACACGTTCTCGCAGCCGATGGCGCTCGCGCGCATCCACCAGTACCTGTCGATGGCGTTCCCGCTGCTCTTCATCCGCCAGCAGGACTCCTTCGGCGCCCTCGGCCTTGCGCTCAATGCGACGTACGAGGGGAACGGCAACGCGGGCGACCTCGTCGAGATCCGCGAGCTGCTGCTGGCCGCACGCGATCTCTGGCGCACGCTGCCGGAGGCGGACGACGAGACCGAAGCGCGCCTCGTCGCTCGCACGACGTCACGGCTCATCCATCTCGCCGACATCCTCTCGGTGACGTCGTGAGGCTCGTCGTCAACGGTCAGGAGCATCTCGTCGATGCGCCGATCGACGCGAGCCTCGCAAGCGTCCTGCGCGAGCGGATCGGGCTGACCGGGACGAAGATCGCGTGCAACGAGGGGCACTGCGGCGCGTGCACGGTGATGGTCGACGGCGTCCCGGTTCTCTCCTGCATCACGCTCGCGCACTCGGTCGAGGGCGAAGTGACGACGATCGAGGGGCTGCGCGAGCATCGGCTCGTGGACGCGTTCGTGAAAGCCGACGCGGTGCAGTGCGGCTTCTGCACACCCGGCCAGGTGGTCTCCGCTGCGGCGCTCGTCGCGGCGAATCCCGATCCGACCGCGGAGGAGATACGCCACGCGATGGCGGGGAACATCTGCCGTTGCGGCACCTATCCGAAGATCGAGGAGGCGATTCTGCATTGGCGCGACTGATCCGGACCGAGAAGGAAGTCGAGGGGAACTTCGAGGAGGTCTGGCTCGTCGTCGAGGAGGATCCGCTCGAGCAGTGGCCAGCCGGCCCGGGCGACGTCGTCGGGCGGCCGGCGCTGCGAAAGGACGCGCTCGAGCGCGTCCGCGGCGAGGCGCGCTATACGGCCGACATCCAGCTGCCCGGAATGCTGCACGCAGCGATCCTCCGATCGCCGTACGCGCACGCGCGCGTGAAGAGCATCGACGTCGCAGCCGCGCTCGCGCTGCGCGGAGTTCGAGCGGCGGTCGGTCCGGGCGACGCCCCCGGGCTCGAAGGCGAGCCCGGATACGTCGGCGCGCCGGTCGCGGCGGTCGCGGCCGAGACGCTCGGGCAGGCGCAGGCGGCGCTCGACGCGGTCGCGATCGAGTGGGAGCAGCTCGAGGCCGTCGTCGACGCGGAGGAGGCGGTAGAGCGCGGCTTGCTGCACGGCGAGCCCGAGCGCTACGAGCGCGGCGATTTCGACCGCGCGGTCGCCGGGGCGGACGTCGTCGTCGAGGGCACGTATCGCACGCAGGTCGTCCTCCACAACTCGATGGAGACACATCAGTCGGTTTGCGAGTGGGTCGGCGACCGCCTCGACGTATACACGTCGACGCAGTACGTCTGGGGCGTGCGCAACGAAGTTGCGCGCGAGCTCGGGATCGCGGCCGACAAGGTGCGTGTCGTCTGCGAGTACATGGGCGGCGGCTTCGGCTCGAAGAACTCGGCCGGCGAGTTCACGTTCGCCGCCGCCGTCCTCGCGAAGCGGACCGGGCGTCCCGTGCGGTGCGCGTTGACGCGGCGCGAGGAGAACGTCGCGGCTGGGAATCGCAACGCAACGATTCAGCGGCTTACAGCCGCGGCGACGAACGACGGGACAATCGTCGCGCTCGCGGGCGAGTTCGTGAACGCGCTCGGCTGGGGAGGATGGTCGGCAGCGACGGAAGGCCCGCTGAAGATCCTGTACGCGTGCGACAACGTGCGCACGACGCGATACACGGCGAAGATCAACACGCCGCCGATGAAGGCGTTCCGCGCGCCCGGCTTCGTCGAGGGGACGTTCGGACTCGAGTGCCTCATCGACGAGCTTGCGGCGAAGCTGGACGTCGACCCGCTCGAGCTTCGCCGGAAGAACTATGCGAGCTCGAACGACGGCACGCCGTTCTCGTCGAAGAACCTCGCCGAGTGCTACGAGCGCGCGCAGAAGCACTGGGATCGCAGGCACGACGTGCGCGCGCAATCGGATGCGACGTGGAAGCGCGGCGTCGGACTGGCGAGCCAGATCTGGTACGGCGGCGGCGGACCGCCGTCGTATGCGTGGACGCGCGTCGGCTCCGACGGACGCATCACCGTCGTCACCGCGATGCAGGACATCGGCACGGGCACGCGCACCGCGATGGCGCAGATCGCGGCCGAGGAGCTCGGCGTCGCGCTCGACCGCGTCGAAGTCGTCCTCGGCGACACGGCGCGCGGGCCGTACGCGACCCTCTCCGCCGGCTCGTCGACGACGCCGTCCATCGGCCCGGCCGTGCGCGCGGCTGCGGCCGACGCGAAGCGGCAGATCATCGAGATCGCCGCGCAGCGGTACGACCTCGAGGAGCGCATCCTGGACATCCAAAAGGGCCGCATCGTCTCGCACGACGGGAACGTGTCGGTCGCCCTCGAGGAGTTCCTCGACATGCTCGGGAGCGCGCAGATTCTCGGCAAGGGCGCGCGCGGGCCGAATCCGACCGGGATGAGCGTGCTCACGTTCGGCGTGCACGTCGTCGAGGCGGCCGTCGACGTCGAGACCGGCGAGGTTCGCGTCGAGCGCGTCGCGGCGATCCACGACGTCGGCCGGATCGTCAATCCGCTCGGCGCGGAGAGCCAGGTCGAGGGCGGCGTGATCCAGGGGATCGGGCACACGTTGTCGGAGGCGCGGCTGCTGGACGCGGAAACGGGGCGCGTGCTGACGACATCGCTCGACGCGTATCGCATGCCGACGATCGCCGACGTCCCCGAGATCGTGTGCGAGTTCATCGACAAGCCGGACGAGCACCTGACGAACCTCGGGTCGAAGGGCCTCGGCGAGCCGCCGATCGTGCCGATCGCCGCCGCGATCGCGAACGCGATCCGCGACGCGACCGGCGCCGACGTGCACGAGCTGCCGATCTCGCGCGAGGAAATGCTGCGCGCGTTGCGCGAGGCCGAGAAAAAGGAGCGGCATGGAGCTCCTGCGGCCGTCTAACCTCTCCGAGCTCGACGGCGGGCTCTTCGTCCACGGCGGGACCGAGGTGGTGCCGCTGCTCCGGGACGGGATCCTGGAGACGGAGTCGCTCGTCGACGTCCGCGGCGTCGTTCCGCGCGGAATCGCCGGGAATCGCATCGGCGCGGGCATAACGCTCGCGGAGCTGGAGGCGAGCGCGGACGTCCCGGACGCACTGCGCGAAGCGTGCCGCCTAGCCGCGTCGCCGCAGCTGCGGAACATGGGCTCGCTCGGCGGGAACCTCCTCCAGTCGACGCGGTGCTGGTACTGGCGACTGAAGTACCCCTGCCGCCTACACGGCGGCGACCGCTGCCACGCCGCGGAGGGCGAGCACCGCGAGCATGCGATCTTCGCGAACGACTTCTGCGCGTCGGCACATCCGTCCGATGTCGCAGCGGCGCTGCTCGCGCTCGACGCGCGCGTGCACACGAATCGCCGCGACCTTGGGCTCGCCGACCTGTACCGCCTGCCGGACGAGGACGACCGGCGAACGACGACGCTCGAGCCGGGCGAGCTCATCCTCGAGCTCGAGCTCCCGCCCGTGGAGGCGAGCGTCTACCTGAAGGCGATGGACCGGAAGCGTTGGGCGTTCCCGCAGGTCGGCGTGGCGGCGGCTCGCACCGCCGAGGGGACACGCGTCGCGCTCGCCGGAGTGGCGCCGATTCCCTGGCTCCTCGCGGATCCCGGCGACCTGGAGGCGGCGACGCCCCTGCCCCGCACGGCCTGGAAGGTGGACGTTGCCCGGGCGCTCGTCCGGCGCGCCCTCGCAGAGGTCTAGGTCCCTGCGATAAGGTCCGCGCCCCACGATGCGGACGAGGCTGTTGATTCTGCTGGGCGTGGCTGCGGTGGCTTGCTCGATCGCCGTGGCGGCCGGCGCGCGGAGCGACCGGAGCGCGACAACGATCCTGCCCCGTCTCCCGGCGCTGCCGGCGGCCGACAGGCTCGCGTCGAACCGGTGCCCGATCCCGGCGAGGTTCCGGCCCGCGTTCACGAGCGCTGCAAACGACACGGGCTTCCAACTCTCCATGCTCGTCGCGGTCGCACAGGTCGAGTCGCGCTTCGTCCCGAACGCCGTATCGGCGAAGGACGCGCGCGGGCTGCTGCAGGTGCTTCCGTCAACGGG
>DASYFU010000352.1:0-2850 GCA_036498225.1 Gaiellaceae bacterium
CGGAGAAGACGTCGAGCGCCGCGCCCGCGACCTTCCCCGACCGGAGCGCGTCGAGGAGCGCGTCCTCGTCGACGAGCTGGCCGCGCGCGGCGTTGACGAGCCGGACGCCGTCGCGCATGCGCGCGAACGCATCCGCGTTTATGGACTTGCGCGTCTCGTCGGTCAGCGGGAGATGCAGGGTGATGAACTCGGCCGCGTCGTAGATCTCCTCCGGCGTTTCGACACGCTCGACGCCGAGCTCGCGGAAGCGCTCGGACGCAACGTAGGGGTCGTACGCGACCACGCGCATGCCGAGACCGAGCGCACGCCGCGCCACCTGCTGGCCGATGCGGCCGAAGCCGAGCACGCCGAGCGTCTTGCCGGCGAGCTCGATGCCGCCGTACGTCTTCCGCTCCCAGCGGCCCTGCTTCAGCGCCGCGTGCGCCTGCGGGATGTTCCGCGCGAGGGCGACGAGCAGCCCGACGGTGTGCTCCGCGGCGGAGACGACCGTCGACTCGGGCGCATTCGCGACGACGATGCCGCGGCGCGTCGCAGCCTCGACGTCGACGTTGTCGACGCCGACGCCCGCGCGCCCGATCACCTTCAGGTTCGTCGCGCGGTCGATGACCGCCGCGGTGAGCTTCGTCGCCGAGCGGACGACGATCGCGTCGTACCGGTCGACGATGTCCTCGAGGGGCGACTCGAGGTCGACATCGACGTCGAAGTGCTCGCGCAGGAGATCGACGCCGGCGTCGGCGATCGACTCGCGGACGAGGACCTTCATGCGACCGATGAGTGCTCGTATGCGTCGAGCGCCGCGGTGACGGCGACGCCGCGCTCGATGTCGGCGCCCAGCTCGGCGAGCACGATCTCGATCGCCGCGAGTGCGGTGGTGATGTCGAACACGTCGAACCAGCCGATGTGGCCGATGCGGAAGATCTTCCCCTTCAGGTCGCCCTGGCCGCCGGCGAGCGTGATGCCGAAGCGCTTGCGAACGGCCGAGATGACCTCCGCGGAGTCCGGCGACAGGACGGCGGTGACGACCGCGCTGCGGTCCTCGTCGGGCGAGAAGAGCTCGAGGCCCATCGCCTTCACGCCGGCGCGCGTCGCGCGGCCGAGCCGCACGTGCCGCTCGAATACGGCCTCGAGGCCTTCCTCGAGGAGCAGGCCGAGCGCGACGTCGAGCGCGGCGACGAGCGAGACGGGCGGCGTGAACGGCGCGTCGAGAGCGCGCTGCGCCTTCGCCGTCCGCTCCCAGTCGAAGTAGAAGCGCGGCGCCGAGCCCGTCGCGGCGAGCGCAGCGTCGGAGACGGCCGCGAGCCCGAGGCCGGGCGGCGTCATGAGCGCCTTCTGCGATCCGGAGACGACGACGTCGAGGCCCCACGCATCGGTCTCGCACGGGACGGCGCCGAGGCTCGAGACCGCGTCGACCACGACGAGCGAACCCGCCTCCTTCGCGGCGGCGGCGATCGCCTGCACGTCCGCGACGACGCCGGTCGACGTCTCCGACTGGACGACCCAGACCGCCTTCGCACCGCGCTCGGCCAGCCGCGCGCGGACGTCGTCGGGGTCCGGCGTGTCTCCCCATGCGTATCGGAGCTCGTCCACGTCGGCGCCGTACGCCTTCGTCATCGCGATCCAGCGCTCGCCGAAGCTGCCGGCCGACACGACGAGGTGTGGATCGCCCGGCGAGACGAGGTTCGCGACCGCGGACTCGAACGCGCCCGTTCCGGACGACGTGAAGAGCAGGACGTCCGACTCCGTGCGGCAGACCTCGCGCAGGCGTGCCAGGCACCGCTCGTAGATCGGCCGGAAATCCGGGCTGCGGTGATGCACGACAGGCGCGCCCATCGCGGCCAGCACCTCCGGCGGCACCGGCGTCGGCCCCGGCGTGAACAGGTATTGCTTCATCGCTGCCACACTACCGCCGGTCGTGGACGCGCTCCTTGCATTTGCAGCCGCGTTGATCGCTTTACGTCTCGCCGGCGCGCTCGTACGCCGCTGGCGGATGACGGGGCGGGCGGAGCTGCGCATCTGGGCGTGGTCGCTTGCCGCGTATGCGGTCGCGGCAGGAGCGATCGCGTGGGGCGAAGCGGCGCAATGGGATGCGCGCTCGTTCCGCGTGTACTACGCCGCGGGCGCGCTCCTCACCGCGCCGCTCCTCGGCGCCGGCTCGCTCGCGTTGGCGGGCGTCCGGCGAGCCGGTTCGATCGCCATCGGGTACGCCGGCCTCGCCGTCGGCGTCGCGCTCGCGATGCCCGTCCACACGGCGTTCGCCGCGCACGGGATCCCGCCGGCGCAGGACCACCTCGCGTTCGCTCCCGCGCGTGTCCTCGCAATCGTGGCCAACGTCCTCGGGACGGCGGCGGTCGTCGTCGTCGCCCTCCGCTCCTTCCGGCAACGGCCGCTGGGGAACGGCCTGATCGTGCTCGGGGTGGCCGTCGCAGCGGCCGGAAGCGCGCTCGGCGGTCTCGGCGCGTCTGGCGCATCTGGATCAATTGCGATCGGCGCAGCCCTGTTGTACTGCGGGTTCGTCGCCCCCGCGACGATCCCGCGTGGGTTGGTAGTGGGTCAGTTTCGCGACAAGCCAGGGAACGGATAGCCGCTTCGTAGTCCGCTGGTGTACCGTCCGTCGACACCGTGGCGGACGACAGAGAAGTGAAGTCGGACCTGGCCCGGGACATCAACAATCGCATCCTCGACGCGCTTCCTTCTGACTCCATAGACCGCCCGCTCGACTTTTTCTGCGAGTGCGGCTGCATGAAGAGGGTCGTGATGTCCAAGCTGGAATACGTCTCCGCTGGTCGTGCGCTCGTGCAGGGACACAAGCCGCCGAAACCGAATCGGACCCGCGATAAGTCATAGTGCTAC
>DASYFU010000353.1:0-6573 GCA_036498225.1 Gaiellaceae bacterium
TCCCATCCGTTGCCGTCGAAGGTGAGGCCGCCGCTGCCGTCCGAGACGATGAACTGCTCGAGGTTCGCGTCGGCGTCGGGCGCGCTCGCGAGCGTCAGCGCCTGAGGCGCGTCGAGCTCGCCGACGCCGCCGGCGAAGTCGGGGATCTCCGGCAGCCCGCTCGCGCTCATCATGAGGGCGCCCTTCACCTGGCCGGGCGTCCAATCCGGGTGGAGGGCGAGGATCGCGTCGGCGGTGCCCGCGACCATCGGCGACGAAAGCGACGTGCCCGACATCCACATGTAGCCGGGGGCGACGATGCGGTCAGGCGCGGTGGTGGCGAGCGTCGACCCGTCCGGCACCGGCGCAGCGATCCAGCGACCGGGTGCGGAGATCTCGGGCTTGAAGAAGCCGTCGCCCGTGTAGCCGTATGCCGACCACGGTGCGGTGAAGTCGTCGCCTGGATCGGTGGTGCCGTTCGTGTCGAGCGCGCCCACGGTCATGATGAACGGGTCGTTGCCCGGCGCATGCGCCATGAACACGCCGCCCGGTCCGCCGAAGTTCCCAGCTGCCGCGACGACGAAGATGCCGTGGAACCAGAGCTGCTCGACGGCAGCGTCGAGCGGATCGTTCGTGAAGCTCGACTGCGCCTCGCTCACGAGCGAGAAGTTCGCGACCCGGATGTTGTACTGCGCCTGGTGCTGAAGGATCCAGTCGCAGGCGGCGATGACGTCGCTCGTCGTCGATGCGCCGTTCGCGTCCGCCGTGCGGACGGCGACGATCGGCGCGCCGGGCACGACGCCGGGGTACATACCCGCGCCGGCGGCGATGCCGCTCACCATCGTGCCGTGGCCCTCGTCGTCGCCGGTCGCGCTCGGGTCGGCCGAGTTCAGATCGACGTCGGCGACGATGTTCGGGAAGTCCTGCGTCTTCGTCGCGTCGATGCCGCTGTCGACGACCGCGATCGCCGGCAGGTTCGCGATGCCCGTCAGCGACGGGACCTGGTTCGCGCCGACGGAGTCGCGCCACAGCCCGGACTCCTCGATGCCGACCGGCGCGATCGGGACGTCAGGGGTGATCGAGAGGACGTGCGGATTGTGCGAAAGGCCCCAGAGCTCGCCGCCGGTGAGCGTCGCGGAGATGCCGTTGATCGACGAGAAGCGGTGCCCGATGTGACCGTGGGACACCGTGCCGAACGCACTCGCGACACCGTTCGAGGACTGGCCCCGAGTGCCGCGGATGATGACGTTGAACGTCTGGGACGGGTTCGCCTTCGCCTGCGCGAGCAGGCCGGCCGGCGTTCCCAGTGGCGAGCTCTTCGGCGCGTGTGCAGCTGACGCTGTCTGCGCCAGCCCCGCCAGCACAGCTACCGCAGGTATGAGAAGCGCAAGCGCGCCGCGTCGCTTGAGTGTGTGCATGTCCCCTCGGACGTCGAAAGCCGACGCACCTTAGGCCCGCTGACCCATCTGGATCTCCCTCGGTCGGGGGAGGTTGCGACGGATCCCCCTACCGAGGGATTAGGTCAGCGAAGCCACTGCGCGAGCGCTGCCTCGAGGTCGCGGCAGCCGGTCGGCGCGATGATCCGCTTGCGCACCTTGCGGCCCTCCACGACGAGGAGCGTCGGCACCTCGTCGACCAGGAAGCGGCTCGCGAGGTCGGGACGGCGGTCGACGGGGACGCGAACGAGGTCGAACGTGTCGTGGTTCTTCCGCCGCTGGAGCACCTGGGCGAGGAAGCCCTCCGTCCGGCGGCAGCGCCCCGAGACGGACGAATAGAAGAGGATCAGCCGCGGACGCCCGGACGAAACCGGCGGCGCCGCAGCGGGGAGCGGCGAAACGGCCACGTGGCGGTTATCTCCACCGCCACGTGGCCTGAAACGTCGCCGTGACTGGCAACTACCCGATCGGCTCCTGGACGAGGCGCCGCGTCGAGACGCCCGAGAGGAGGTTGTCGCCCGGCTTGCGCGCCCGGACGAAGATGACCAGGTCACCGCGCCGAGCCGGCATGGCGCGCGTCGGGCGGAGCTGGATCGTGGCCCAGCCCGTCGAGTCGGTCGGCTGCTCCGGTGCGCCGGAGACCCACCCGTACGGGAGCCCGATCGCGTAGACGAGGGCGCCCGAGATCGAGAACCCGCGTGTATCAGACACGTGGAACCGGGCGGTGATGATCCCGTGTCCCGTGGCCGGGCTCGGCGAGAACTTCACGCCGTCGATGATCAGGAGGTTCGGCAGGTTCACCTGCGTGACCGCGATGGCCGCACCCTGCGTCGCCTTGGCGGGGCGGATGAGGTCGGTTTCGGTCGTGTTCGCCGTGCTCGATCCGGTGGCGTTCTTCGCCGTCACCTGCGCGAGCAGCGTGTGGGCGACGTCAGCGGAGGTCGCCACGTAGGTGGTGCCGGTGGCGCCGGAGATGGCGGCGCAGCCGCCTCCCGTGCCGACGCAGCGCTCCCACTGGTACGTGAGGCTCGGCGCGGGCGTACCGCTCCATGACCCGCCGTTGACGGAAAGCGTGCTGCCCTCCTGCGTGGTGCCGGAGATGGCCGGCGGAACCGTGTTCTTCGGTGCGGTACCGGTCGCCTGCACGACTTCGGTGGGCCGCGAGGTCGCGCTGCCGGAGCCGGTCGCGTTCGTCGCCGTCACCTGAACACGCAGGCGGTGGCCGACGTCGGCCGTCTGCACCGTGTAATGGTCGCTCGTCGCGCCCGCGATGCCAGCACAGTTTCCTGCCTGGTCGTCACAGCGGAGCCATGCGTACGCGAAGCTCGTCGGGCTCCCCGTCCACGATCCGTGCGACGTGCGCAGGAGCGAGCCGTCGCGCGCGGAGCCGGAGATGGACGGAAGTGATGTGTTCGACGGCGCAGCCGTCGCCTGACCCAGCGAGGTGGCCGCGACGATCAACGTCGGCACGGCCGCCGCGCAGGCAAGGACGATGAATCGTCTGATGCGCATCGTGCCTTTCCCCCTTGTTCGTAGTCTTTGTCGTAGTACGAAGACAGGCTGAGAATTCCCGGCGGCCGGAATTCCATGTGTCAAACGGGTGTAAGTTGTCTGCAATGGAAATTCAGGAGGTCCGGCGCCTCGCCCGAGAGCTCGCGTCGCGGCGCGAGGCGGCCTTTGCCGAGGTGCGGGACGAAGTGGAGGCGATGAAGGCCGAGCTCCGCCGGCGCGCCGTGGCCATCGCCGACCGCGAGCGACAGTTGACCGAGCGGGAGCGCCGGGCCGGCGCCGACGGGCTGACCGTGGAGCTGGCGGCCGCGCAGCGTGCCGTCGCCGAGGCCGAGGCCGAGCGTGCGCTCGCCGCCGCCGAGCGCGAGCGGCTGGACGAACGCGAGCAGCAGATCCGGCGGGTGGAGAAGGAGCTCGCCGCGCTCCGCATGGAGCTGGAGCAGCACCAGCGCGTTCCGGCGCGGCGCCCGGCCGCGTCCACACGGCAGCGGGAGCTCGACGAACGGGAAGCGGCGCTCGACGAGCGCGAGGCCGCGCTCGAGCGGCGCGAGGCCGCGCTTCGCGGCGACACGATGTCGATGCCGGCCCTCGGCTTCGCCGACGGTCTCGCCGCCCTTTCGCATCCCGACGCCGGTTAGTTAGTCTCGAAGGCAGCTGCGGCGCAGGGTCACCGCGGCTCTTTTCTCTGGCTATGCCCGTGATCGCGAACCCCGTCGATCCGCCGGACCTCGGCCTGCTGCCGACCTTCCGGCGACTGCTGCGCCTCTGGTGGCGAGAGCGCCGCCTGGGCGCGGTCGGCCTGACGTTCGCGCTCGCGTACACGCTCATCTCGACGGCCATCCCGATTCTGCTGCAGCGGGCGATCGACCACGCGGTCGTCAAGCACACGCAGCCGTTGTGGCCGTACCTCCTCCTCATCGTCGCGCTCGGTGCAGTGCGCTTCGCCGTCAACTTCTTCCGTCGCTACGCGACCGCACGCATCGGCATCCGCATCGAGGCGCGCATGCGGGAGCTGCTGTACCAGGCGTACCTGCGCTATCCCCGTGCGTTCTACGACCGCCACGCCACCGGGCAGGTGCTCTCGCGCGCGACGAACGACCTCTACCCCATTCGCTACTTCATCGGCTGGGGCCTGGTGCAGGGGATCCAGAGCGTGATGATGATCGTCGGCGCCGGCATCGTCCTCGTGCTCGTCGACGCGCGGCTCGCGCTGTACACGGCGATCGCGATGCCGCCCATCACGGTGCTCGCGCTGCGATTCGCTCGGCTTGTCTCGCCGATCTCGCGGCAGGTCCAGGAACGCAAGGGGGACGTGACCGAGGCGGCCGACGAGGCCGTCGTCGGGATCGAGATGGTGCAGGCGTTCGGTCGCGAGGACGACGTGCGCGGTCGCTTCGGCGGCAAGGCCGAAGCCGTGCGGGACACCGTGCTGCGCCAGGCGGGCGTCGAGGCGCGCCACCTTCCCGGCCTGTACTACCTGCCGTCTCTCTCCATCGCCGCCGTCGTCTTCTTCGGCGGCAAGCAGGTGATCGGCGGCCATCTGTCCATCGGGCAGTTCGTTCTCTTCGAGACGCTGCTGCTTCAGCTCGTGTGGCCGCTCGAGGCGCTCGGCTGGATCACGAACCTTGCGCAGCGCGCGCTTGCCTCCGCCGGGCGCAGCTTCGCGTGGCTGGAGGGAATCGCGCCGCTGCCGGAGCCGGCGGAGCCGCGGCATCTCCCCGACGGGCCGCTGCCCGTCCGCTTCGAGACGGTGCACTTCGCATACGACGGCGAGACCGAGGTGCTCCGGAATCTGGACCTCGTCGTCGAGCCCGGCGAGATCGTCGCCGTCTGCGGCGCGACCGGCAGCGGCAAGACGTCGCTCCTCAACCTGCTGCCGCGCTTCTACGACCCGACGGCCGGCCGCGTGCTCGTCGGCGGCGTGGACACACGCGACATCCCGATCGCGGAGCTGCGCGCCTCGGTCGCGCTCGTCACGCAGCGCCCCGTCCTCTTCTCCGTCCCGCTGCGCGAGAACCTCACCGCCGGCCGCGAGGACGCGGACTGGGACGAAGTGCTCGCCGCGTGCGCGGCGGCCGGCGTCGACGCATTCGTCGACGAGCTCCCCAACGGCTACGACACGCTCATCGGCGAGCGCGGTGTGAACCTCTCCGGCGGGCAACGCCAGCGCGTCGCGCTCGCGCGCGCGCTCGTCACAGGCGCGCGAGTCGTCGTGCTCGACGACCCGCTGTCGAGCGTCGACACGCTCACCGAGAGGCGCCTGGTCCAGCGGCTGCGTCCGGCACTCGAGGGCCGCACCGTGCTCGTCGCGACGCAGCGCCTGTCGACCGTGGAGATTGCCGACCGCGCCGTCGTCCTCGTCGACGGCGAGATCGTCGAGGCAGGCCGTCCAGCCGAGCTCGTGCGCGCCGACGGACCGTTCGCCGCGCTCTTCGGCGAGGAGCTCGCGGCATGAGACGCCTGACGCGCTACCTCGAGGGCTTGAAGCTGCGCGCGGCGCTGATGATCCTCGTCGCCGTAGGGAATGCCGCCTGCCAGACCGGCGGGTGGCTCCTCGTCCGCACCGCGATCGACGGCGGTATCTCGAAGGGCAACGCGCATTACCTCACGGTCATCGTCGCCATCTACCTCGGCGTGGCGGCCGTCGGCTGGGTCCTGCAGGCGATCCTCATCCGCGGCCTCGCCGGCATCGGCCAGCGCATGGTGCTCGGCCTGCGCCGCGATCTCTTCGACCACCTCACCGGCCTGTCGCTCCGGTACTTCTCGCAGCAGAAGGCGGGCTGGATCATCGCGCGGCTGACGAGCGACGTCGACGCCGTCAGCGACGTCCTCTCGCAGGGCATGCCGACGCTGATCTCGAACGTCGTCCTGCTCCCGTCGGCGCTCGCGGCGCTGCTCATCGCCGACTGGCGGCTGGGCCTCGTCGTGTTCGCGATCCTTCCTCCCGCGCTGATCCTCACGCGCTGGTTCACGCATGTGTCGCACATCGCACTCGTCGAGCAGCGAAACCGCATCGGCGCCGTCACGGCGCAGATCGCCGAGTCGGTGTCGGGAATGGCGGTCGTGCAGGCATTCAACCGCGAGCGCGCGTTCCAGGCGCAGTTCGACGAGCTGAACGACGCGAACAAGACGCAGTCGATCTACGTGCAGAAGATCTTCTCGGTCTTCTTCCCGTCGATCGAGTTCCTCGGCGTGATCGCGATGGGCGCCGTGCTCTTCGCCGGCGAGAAGCTCCTCGCGCACCACACGCTGACGATCGGCACGCTCATCACCGCGCTCTACCTCCTCCAGCTCGTCTTCCAGCCGCTCCAGGAGCTGTCCGACGTCTACGGCCAGCTTCAGTCGGGTGCGGCCGCGATGGTGAAGATCGCGGCCATCCTCGACGAGGAGCCGGGGATCGGCGACCGCCCCGGCGCGCAGGAGCTCCCGCGTATCCACGGCGATCTCGCGATCGACCACGTGTGGTTCGCCTACGGCGAAGAGCCGGTGCTGCGTGGGATCGACATCCACGTCCCTGCGGGCGGCTGCCTCGCACTCGTGGGCGAGTCCGGCCACGGGAAGTCGACGGTCGCGCGACTCGTCGGCCGCTTCTACGACCCCGACCAGGGTGCTGTGCGCGTCGACGGCGTCGACCTGCGGACGGTGAAGC
>DASYFU010000354.1:0-11232 GCA_036498225.1 Gaiellaceae bacterium
GCTACCGTCGTCGTCCTGCGGTCCCGTCGTCTACCACGGGTCCGGCTCGCCGGATCTCATCGTCGCGTCGGACCTGCCGTTGCAGGGCGCAATCCGGCACCAGACGGTGCAGGTCTCGCGTGCGGAGATCTGGGCGTTGGCGAACGCGGGCTGGAAGGCCGGCTCGTTCAAGATCGGCTACCAGTCGTGTGACGACTCGACCGCGCAGACGGGCGGATGGGATACGGCGAAGTGCGCAACCAACGCGCATCTCTACGCGAACAATCGCTCCGTCGTCGCAGTGCTCGGCACGTTCAACTCCGGGTGCGCCAAGATCGAGGTGCCGATCGGCAACCGCGCCTCGCTTCTCTGGGTCAGCCCGGCGAATACGAACCCGGGTCTCACGAAGAAGTGGGACGTCGGCGAGCCGCAGAAGTACTACCCGACCGGCACGCGGAACTACGCGCGCGTGGTCGCGACGGATGACATCCAGGGCCCCGCGGACGCAATGTGGTCCAAGGCGCTCGGCTTCAAGAAGGTGTACGTCCTGAACGACAAGCAGACGTACGGCTTCGGCGTCGCATCGACCTATCGCACGGCGGCGAAGAAGCTCGGCATCACGGTCACAGGCTTCGAGGGCTGGGATGCAAAGGCGTCGAGCTATGAGGCCCTCGCGACCCGGATCAAGGCGTCGGGCGCACAGGCCGTCTTCCTCGGCGGCATCGCGTGCAACAACGGTGCGAAGCTCATGCAGGACATCAAGTCGGTGGATCCCAAGATCCAGCTGCAGATGCCTGACGGCTTCAGCGATCCGAACGCGAACGGCGCGGTCGGCAACGGCGCGTTCATCAGCGTCGCCGGTGAGCCGCCGAAGGCTCTGACGGGGCAAGGTGCCACGTTCGTGAAGAGCTTCGGCAAGCAGATCGGCACGACGCCGAACCCGTACGCTGCGTACGGCGCACAGGCGATGGACGTTGCTCTGCAGGCGATCGTCAAGGGCGGCGGACAGCGGGCGGCGACCACGAAGGCCGTCTTCGGTCTCACGGTCACCAACGGGATCCTCGGCACGTTCACTATCAACTCGAACGGCGACACGAGCCTGACGCCGATCACGATCTACAAGCAGGCCGGCAAGAACCTGAACCCGGTCAAGACGCTCGTCCCCAGCGCGAGCCTGATCGGCGGGTAACGCAAGACGTACTCGCGTGACATCGGGGGAGGCGCCTGCGCCTCCCCCGATGACTATCTGGTCAACTCTTGGCTACCCACGCTCATACCGAAACGGTGCGAAGGACGCGGCGGAAGTCGTTCGGCGCGTACGTCATGCCCGTGATCGCGTTCCTGCTCGTCGCACTCCTGGTCGCCTGGCTCGTGGTCAACTTCGTGAAGGGGCCGGCGTACTTCGTCAACATCGCGTTCATCGGGCTGACCCAAGGCGCTCTCTATGCGCTCGTCGCGCTCGGCTACACGCTCGTGTACGGCATCCTCGAGCTCATCAACTTCGCCCACGGCGACGTCTTCATGCTCGGCGGGCTCTTCTCCGCCACGATGATCGTCTCCGTCTTCCACCTGCACCCGAATTCGTCGATCGGCTCGTTGATCCCGGGGATCGTCGGCTCACTGCTCGTCGCGATGGCTGCGTGCGGCCTGCTCAACGCCACGATCGAGCGCATCGCGTATCGACCGCTGCGCTACGCGCCTCGACTTGCCCCGCTCATTACCGCGATCGGCGTCTCGTTCATCCTCCAGGACGTCGCCATCGGATGGAAGGGCCCCGGGTACACATCCGTCCCGAACGTGCTCCCGAGCGGAAACGTCTTCTCGTTCTCGGGGATCAGCTACACGTGGGACAAGCTCATCGTCGTCTTGATCACGCTGCCGGTGCTGCTGCTCCTCGTCTGGCTCGTGCAGAAGACGCGTCAGGGGAAGGCGATGCGCGCGACCGCCCAGGACCGCGATGCGGCCGCGATGATGGGCATCAACGTCAACCAGACGATCTCGTTCACGTTCCTCATCGCCGGCGGCCTTGCGGGCGCAGGCGGACTGATCTACGCGCTCTACACGCTCGGCGGAGGACAGATCCGCTACGACACCGGGTTCTCACTCGGCCTGATCGCGTTCACGGCCGCCGTTCTCGGCGGGATCGGAAACCTGCCCGGCGCCGTTCTCGGAGCTCTCCTGATCGGGTTCATCCAGGCATTCAACGAGGGCCTGCTCTGGCATGCGCCCGGCAGCGACTGGACGCAGGCGATCGTCTTCTCGATCCTCATCCTCATCCTCGTCTTCCGGCCCGAGGGCCTGCTCGGCGAGCGGACGCCGGAAGGAGCGTGACGTGAAGCGCCGCGCGAGGCTCGCAATCTCGGCCGCCTGGTGGTCACTTCTCTCCGCGGTTGGGCTCACGAACGAGCGGTGGATGGCGCTGCCGCACGTCGCGCGTCGCGCTGTCAAGGCATTCGTCTGGACGTCGCTCGGGCTCGTGCTCGTCGGTCTCTTCGGCGTGTGGCAGTGGTCCGCCCTCGCAATTGCGGCAGTCGTCCTCGTGCTCGTCATCCCGCGCTACGACCGCATCACGATTCGCGGACGCCGCGTCGGGCGATGGTTCATCCCGCTCGCGACGTTCGCCATCGTCTTCACCTATCCGATCTACGCGAACGTCAACGGAACGGTGAGCCCCGGGATGCCGCAGTTGCCGGTCTTCGGCACGTTCCCGCTCATGAGCACGATGGTGAACATGGGGATCTTCTCCGTGATGGCCCTCGGCTTGAACTTCGTCGTGGGCTACGCGGGGCTGCTCGACCTCGGGTACGTCGCGTTCTATGCGATCGGCTCGTACACCGCGGGTTGGCTCGCGTCGTCGCAGTTCTCGCAGGTGAACATTCGCTTCGGCGGCGTTGGGATCACGAAGGGCTTGACCGGGATCCATCTCTCGCTCTGGCTCGTGCTGATCGCGGCGGGAATCATCACTGCGGTCGGCGGCATCCTTATCGGCCTGCCGACGTTGCGACTGCGCGGCGACTACCTCGCCATCGTCACGCTCGGCTTCGGCGAGATCCTGCCGCTGGTCGCGCGCAATGGGAACAGCCTCGGCGGCTTCAACCTCACCAACGGCACCGGCGGCATCAGCCCGATCGACCCGCCCGGCTTCGGCAGCTGGCTGCACCGACATCTCAGCCTGCCGGACAACTACGGCGCGCTCGGGTCGACGTTCGACCGCGACTTCTTCTGGACCGTGCTCGTCCTGGTGCTGATCACCATCTTCTGCAGCGCGCGCCTGCGCGATTCGCGCCTCGGTCGCGCGTGGATCGCGATTCGGGAGGACGAAGTCGCAGCGGCGGCGATGGGCGTGCCGCTCATGCGCACGAAGACATGGGCGTACGCGACCGGCGCCTTCTTCGGCGGGGTCGCCGGCGCGTACTACGCGAGCTACAACGGCAGCTCGAATCCGGACGAGTTCTTCTTCCAGATCTCGGTCGTCATCCTCGTCATGGTCATCCTCGGTGGGATGGGCAACATCACCGGCGTCATCTTCGGGGCCTGCTTCATCACGTATCTCAACCTCGAAGGCCTCAACAACATCGGCGCATGGCTCAACACGCATTTTGGCCCGGGAGGGTCGGACGTCGAGATCTGGCACAAGACGCTCGACGTGCCGCAGTACGAATACGGGATCTTCGGCGTCATCCTGGTGGCCGTCATGCTGTTCCGGCCGGAGGGCCTGATCCCGAGCCGGCGGCGCGCGGCGGAGTTCCACGAGGGCGTCGACGACCAGCCGCTCTACGACGTTGTCACAGAATGACCGAGCCGCTCCTCCAGACGATCTTGTTGCGCAAGGAATTCGGCGGCCTCGTCGCCGTCGACGATGTCGACTTCACCGTGCCGGAAGGATCGATCGTCAGCTTGATCGGCCCGAACGGCGCGGGCAAGACGACATTCTTCAACATGCTCACGGGCGTCTACAAGCCGACGGACGGAAGCGTGGTCTTCGCCGGCGAGGATCTCACCGGCAAGCCGCCGCACGTGTTCACTCAACGCGGTATCGGGCGCACGTTTCAGAACATCCGTCTCTTCCAGAACATGACGGCGCTCGAGAACGTGCTCGTCGGCATGCACACCCGGCTGAAAGGCAGGTTGCTCGAGTCGATCCTGCACACGCCGCGAGTGAAAAGAGAGGAGGTGGAGGCGCGTGCGCGTGCGCGCGAGCTGCTCGACTACAGCGGCCTGCGGCGCAAGGACTCGGAGATCGGACGCAACCTCTCGTACGGCGACCAGCGCCGGCTCGAAGTCGCCCGCGCGCTCGCGACGGAGCCCAAGCTCGTGCTGCTCGACGAGCCCACGGCGGGAATGAACCCGCAGGAGACGGCGGAGTTCACGAGCTTCGTCAGTCGGCTGCGGGACGACCGCGGCCTCACGGTCCTGCTCATCGAGCACGACATGCGCGTCGTCATGGGGGTGTCCGACCGCGTCACGGTGCTCGATTACGGCGAGAAGATCGCCGAGGGCACGCCGTCGGAGATCCAGAAGAACGACCGTGTCATCGAGGCGTACCTCGGGAGCGCGGCGGTGAGCCTCAAGTGAGCGCCCAGCCGGCCACGCTGCTCGAGCTGAAGGGGGTGGAGACGTATTACGGCTCCATCCAGGCGCTGAAGGGGATCTCCATCGACGTGCGCGAGGGGGAGATCGTCACGCTCATCGGTGCCAACGGCGCCGGCAAGTCGACGACGCTGCGTTCCATCAACGGGCTGAACCATCCGCGCAAGGGAACGATCTCGTTCCAGGGCCGCGACATCACGCACGACGCGCCGCACTCGATCGTCAAGAGAGGGATTGCCCAGTCGCCGGAAGGCCGCAAGCTCTTCCCGCGCATGAGCGTCACCGAGAACCTCGAGATGGGCGCGTTCCAGCGTTCGGACCGCGGCGCGATCCGCGAGGACATGGACCGCGTGTTCACGCTCTTCCCGCGTCTCGCGGAACGCAAGACGCAGAAAGCCGGGACGATGTCGGGTGGCGAGCAGCAGATGTGCGCAATCGGGCGTGCGCTGATGGCGCGGCCCACGCTGCTCATGCTCGACGAGCCGTCGATGGGGCTCGCGCCGATCTTCGTCGAGCGCATCTTCGAGACCATCGTCGAGGTGAACAAGCAGGGGACGTCGATCCTGCTCGTCGAGCAGAACGCGCTGATGGCGCTGCACGTCGCGAACCGTGGATACGTGCTGGAGACGGGGACGGTCGCGCTCGCGGACGACGCGAAGGCGCTCGCGCAGAACCCGCAGGTGCGCAAGACCTACCTCGGCGAAAGCTGATCGGCCGCGCCGGCGAAGCCGGCACGGCCTTTGGGCGGCATCGCAAGCGACGCCTTGGGTACTAGCTTCCTCGACCTACGCGCAGAGGGAAATACGGCGGGCTGAGCAGGAAGCCGATGCGCGGCGTCCCGCTCGTCCGGCCACGCGCCAGCTCGAGTGCGGCGCCGAGGCTGTGGACCGGGACGAAGCCGAGCTGCCGCACGGCGGTTGCGTCGGCTGCGCCGGCGACGAGCACCGCGCCGAGTCGTCCGAGCGCCGGCTGGCATGCGTTCCAGTCGCGGAACGGCAGCAGTGGGTGCACGCTGCGGCCGTTGCGGTAGTCCTCGATCCCGCGCGTGTTCGCAGCCGCGGCGCGTTCGGCCTCCGCGAGCATCTCCGGATCGCGGCTTATCCGCGCCGCGTGGAAGAACGGTCTGTACGGCGTCTGCGTGGGATGCGCAAACGTTCGCGTGAAGCGGTGCGCGAGGATCGCCGTGCCGCCGTCGACGACGGGGAACGCGTCCCGCCACAGTCGCAAGGCGAGCCCGAGGCCGAGGTATGCGGCGAGCAGCGGGTTCGGGCCCTCGCGGGGCAGATACGGCGTCGTTCCGGGAATGCCGATGACGATCGCGTCGAGCGGTCCGTCGAGCTCCGCCCGCCGCAACTCGACCGCACGCAGGAGCGCCTCGGCATGCGCGACCGACGGCGGGCCGGCAAATGCCGCGGCAACGGTCAGATCCGTCTGCAGCGAGTGCAAGATCTCGCGGCGCGCGCGGTCGGGCAGCGCCGCGAAGACGTGGCGCAAGGGCGAGCCGGCCACGCGTTCGAGCGCCTCGGGGTCGTACGGATAGCCGCGGAGCGCGCCCGACGTGCGCGGTTGGTTGAGCACGAGCGATACGCCGACGACCGGAACGCGACGTCCAAGCGCACGCTCGAGCGTGACCCCGAGATGCCAGCCCTGGGATGCGCTCGTCTCGAGCAGCGAGTATGCGCCGGCGGCGCGCAGAGCGTCCGCGCCGGCCGCTCCGAGCAGCGCTGCCGGCCCGCCGTGCAGGACCGTCTCGGCCGCGCTGACGACGAGAACGAGCTCGGTGTCGACGAGCGCTCGGTTGACCCGCAGAGGAGGCCTCGATTCCTCGTCGACGGAGACGAGGTCGGGATCCTCGACGTCGTGAATCACGACGTGGCCGTGGAACCGCCGTGCGAGCTCGCGCGTGACGAGCGCCTCGAGCTCACGTTGAGTCGTCCGTCGTGCGAGCCCACATGCGACGAGAATCGTCTGGTAGCCGCTGGGGATACCGAGCCGCTCCAGCTCGTCGACGACGGCGCCGATCGCGAGCTGCCTGGGGTCGGCGGTCGAGCCCGGAATCGGGAGCGCCGGGGGCTCGACGACGATCGTCGCCCGCGCGCGCCGGCGTACGAGCGCCTCGAGCGGCTCGCCCTCGAGTGGAAAGCGCAGCGCGTCGCGCACCGCCGCGCCGACGTCGGCGACCGCCGCCCCCGGGGCCGGCGGGCGCAGGATGATCGCGTCCTCCGGAGCGGACGCGATGACGAGCTTCGTGCCGGCCAGCATCGGGATTCTTGGCATCGCCGCAAGACCTTAGACTCGGAGTGATGTCGCCGAAGACGCTCACCGGGCTGGAGCTGGAGCTGGACGACGCCCCGGCGCGCGAGTCCGAGCTCTTCCTCGTCGACGGGAACAACCTCGCGTATCGCGCGTTCTTCGCGCTTCCGGAGGAGCTCGCCACGACGGAGGGCTTTCCGACGAACGCGCTTCTCGGCTTCACGAACATGCTCTTCAAGCTCCTCAGCGACTACAAGCCGAAGGGCGTCGCCGTCGCGTGGGACACGCGCCCCGTCCACCGCGTCGCGGTCGCGGAAGCGGCAGACGTCGTCTACAAGGAAGGGCGCCGCCCGATGGCCGACCTGCTGCGGGAGCAGTTCCCGCACTTCCGGCCGATCGTCGAGGCGTTCGGCTACCGCAACCTCGAGTTCGAGGGGTGGGAAGCCGACGACGTGATCGCCACGCTTGCGACGCGCGCGGACGAGGCCGGCGTGCGGACGTGCGTCGTCTCGACCGACCGCGATGCCTTCCAGCTCGTGTCGGAGAACGTCTGCCTGATGATGACCCCGCGCGGCGTCAGCGACGTCCAGGTGTACACGCCGGAGCGCGTCGAGGCGCGTTACGGAATCCGGCCGGACCAGATTCCGGACTTCATCGGTCTCAAGGGCGACACCTCCGACAACATCCCCGGCGTCCCGGGTATCGGCGACAAGACAGCGGCCCAGCTCATCTCGCAGTACGGCTCGCTCGAAGGCGTGTACGAACATCTCGACGAGCTCTCGCCCGGACGCCGGAAGAACCTGACCGAGCACGCCGACGACGCGCGCACGTCGAAGGAGCTGGCGACGATGCGGCGCGACCTCGAGCTCGCCTGCGACCCGGCCGAGCTCGTGCTCGAGCCGCCCGACCGCTCGCAGCTGCGCGAGATCTTCCGTCGCTTCGAGTTCCGCGGCCTGCTCAACCGCATCGACACGCTGGACGAGGCAGTTCCGGCAGCAGCGCGAATCGTCGCGGGCACGAGTGTCTCCTGGGAGACGGTCGCTGCGCTCCCGAGCCTGACGGGCGCGGTGTCAGTCGCCGTCGGAGGCGATCGCGTCGCCGTCGCCCGTGACGGAGGACCTGTGATCGTCGCCCCGCTTCCTGTCGATCTCGCCCTCGCGCTCCGTGACACATCGGTCACGGCACACGACTTCAAAGGGCTTCCCCGCGTCACGCAACTTCCGGCCGAGGACACGCTCATCGCCGCCTACCTGATCGAGCCGGGGCGCCCCGGATACGAGCTGGACGACCTCGCGGCCGAGTACGGCGTGGAGGCGATCCCGGAGCCGGCGGCAGAGGAGGAGACCGCGGCGCTCGTTCGCGGCGCCGAGGTTCCGCGGCGGTTGGCGCCGCTTCTTCGCGCGCGGCTTCGCGAGCGGGGGAGCGAGGAGCTGTACGACCGCATCGAGCTGCCGCTCACGGCGGTCCTCGCGGCGATGGAGGACGCCGGCATCAAGATCGACACGTACCGCATGGGGGAGATCACGGCGCGTCTGTCCGACCGCGTCGAGGAGCTCGAGTCGCGCGCCTACGAGCTCGCGGGCGAAGAGTTCATGCTTGGCTCGACGCAACAACTCGCGCGCGTCCTGTTCGACGAGCTCGGCCTCACGCCGGGCCGGAAGGGCAAGACGGGTTACTCGACCGACACGCGAGTGTTGCGCACGATCCGCCACGAGCACCCGATCGTCGAAGTCGTCGAGGAGTGGCGCGAGCTGACGAAGCTCCTGAACACGTATCTCGGACCGCTGCCGTCGCTCCTCGGCGAGGACGGGCGGCTGCACACGCACTTCAACCAGGCCGTCGCCGCGACAGGACGGCTGTCGACGTCGAACCCGAATCTGCAGGCGATCCCGATCCGGACCGAGCTCGGCCGTGAGATTCGCAGCGCGTTCGTCGCCGAGCCGGGACACCGGCTCGTGTCCGCCGACTACTCGCAGGTCGAGCTGCGCATCCTCGCGCACGTGTCCGGCGAGCCGAAGCTGCGCGAGGCATTCGCGCGCAACGAGGACATCCACGCTGCGACCGCCGCCGAAGTGCTCGGCAAGGATCAGGCGACGCTGACGAAGGACGAGCGCAACGTCGCGAAGATGGTCAACTTCGGAATCATCTACGGCATTTCCTCGTTCGGCCTCTCCGAGAACCTCGAGATTCCACGCGACGAGGCGCAGGCATACATCGACACGTACCTCGCGCGTTTCCCGCTCGTGCAGGACTTCATCCAGCGCACGATCGAGCAGGCCGGGCGCGACGGGTACGTGACGACGCTGCTCGGGCGGCGTCGCCCCGTGCCGGAGATACGCGCGTCGAACCGGCAGACGCGATCGCTCGGCGAGCGGCTCGCCGTCAACTCGGTGATGCAGGGAACGGCGGCCGACATCATCAAGATCGCGATGGTGAACATCTACCGCCGGCTGCGCGAAGAAGGACGCAGCTCGCGGCTCGTGCTCCAGGTGCACGACGAGCTGCTCGTCGAGGCGCCCGACGCGGAGGTGTCGACGATCAAGGAGCTCGTCCGCGCGGAGATGTGCGACGCGTATCCGCTCGACCCGCCGCTCGCCGTCGACGTCGGCGCCGGCGACGACTGGCACCAGGCAAAGGACTAGAACGGGTCGGGAATCGAGTCTGGCACGAGGCCGATGCCCTGCCGGAGCTCTTCGATGAGACGTTGTGCCTCGTCGAGGAGCGCAGCGAGCCCGTCCAGCTCGTCGCGAGGCACCTCCAGGGTGACGCGCACGGGCGAGCGCGCCGTCGACGTGAGCGCGAGCGACTCCTCGTCCTCGCGCGCGAGTGCGGTCAAGTCGAGGTACTCGTCGCGGCCGAGTCGCATTCCCGGCGTGAAGCGAGCGGCCGCGGCCCGCACCCTCCCCGCGAGGACGGCGGGGTAGTGGCCGGGCACGTGCACCGTCGCCTCGCCGCCGCGTAGGCCGATGGCGACGGACCACTGCGCGTAGCCTTCGCCGGCGCCGTGGCGCAGGACGGCGACGGAGACGGATTCGGTCTCGCCGATGGGGTAGCGCTCGTCCACGAGAGCAGCGTATCCGCGTTGCGAGGGCTAACAACGCGGGCCCGAGGGCGTCTACAACCGTGGGGCTATACTGCCCGCCTCCATGGCAAATGACACGCTAAACGACCCGCGGCTCGAGGAAGGCGTCTGGACCACCGGCCCCGACGGCGAGCTGATTCCGGACTACGAGTCGACCTTCCCGACCATCAACGAGGGCGAGGTCGTCAACGGCACCGTCGTCCGTGTTGACAAGGACGAGGTGCTCGTCGACATCGGCTACAAGTCCGAGGGCGTCATCCCCGTGAGCGAGCTCTCGATCCGCCGGTCGGTCAATCCGGCCGACGAGGTCTCGATCGGCGACGAGATCGCCGCGCTCGTGATGACGAAGGAGGACGCCGAGGGGCGTCTGATCCTTTCGAAGAAGCGTGCGCGCTTCGAGATCGCCTGGAAGGCGATCGAGGCGGCGTACGAGCAGGGCGAGCCGGTAAACGGCCGCGTGATCGAGGTCGTCAAGGGCGGCCTCATCCTCGATCTCGGTGTGCGCGGGTTCCTGCCCGCCTCGCTCGTCGACATCCGGCGCGTCCAGGATCTCGACGAGTATCTAGGCCAGGAGCTCCGCTGCAAGGTCATCGAGCTCAACCGCTCGCGCAACAACGTCGTGCTCTCGCGTCGCGCCGTCCTCGAGGACGAGCGCAAGGAGATGCGCCAGGCGATTCTCGACCGGCTGAACCCGGGCGACGTGGTCGAGGGGACGATCTCGAACATCGTCGACTTCGGTGCGTTCGTCGACCTCGAGGGGATGGACGGCCTCATCCACATCTCGGAGCTGTCGTGGAGTCACGTCAACCATCCGTCCGAGGTGCTCGAGATCGGCCAGAAGGTCAAGGTCAAGGTGCTCGACATCGACCGCGACCGCCAACGGATCTCGCTCGGCCTCAAGCAGACGCAGACCGATCCGTGGCAGCAGGTGCTCGAGAGCTACCAGGAGGGCGACGTCGTCGAGGGCAAGGTGACGAAGGTCGTCACGTTCGGCGCGTTCGTCGAGATCCTTCCCGGCGTCGAAGGCCTCGTGCATATCTCCGAGCTCGCGCAGCATCACGTCGAGAATCCCCGCGAAGTCGTCTCGCAGGGCGACACGGTGAACGTGCGCATCCTCGAGGTCGATGCCGAGCGCCGGCGCTTGTCGCTCTCGCTCAAGCGCGTCGAGGACGGGATGCCCATCCAGCCGAAGCCCGGCGACGAGGCCGCTCCGCCCGCGATCGACCTCTCCGAGGACGTGTTCACGGAAGAGGCGGCAGCACCCGAGGCGCCGACCGAGCCGGTCGAAGCCGAGGCGGAGGTTGAGGCCGACGTGGAATCCGAGGCTG
>DASYFU010000355.1:0-2344 GCA_036498225.1 Gaiellaceae bacterium
GCGTGAGCACGAGCGCGACGGCGAGCAGCGCCCAGGTCGCGACGCCGCCGGCAAGAGCCGCCAGCGGCACGAGCCAGATCAGGTACTGCGGCGAGAACACCTTCCCGAAGGCGACGAAGCCGGCCACGGCGACCGCGGCGCCATAGACGAGGACGCGAGGATCCGGCCGGCGCCGCGCGACGATCGCCGCGGCGGCGAACGCGACCGCGACCTGGCAGACCGAGCTGACGACTGCGAGCGCGTTTCCTGCGGTACCGGTGAGCTCCGTCCACTGCGAGTTGCCGACCACGATTCGCGCCTTGTACAGACCGAGCTGGTCGAGCACGTAGAGCAGCGCAGACCCGACGCTCTCCTTCTGCAGGCCGCGACGCGCCTGGATCTCGATGCTGTTCCAGACACCTCCTGGCGCAAGCGCGACGAACCCGACGTACGTGACCGCCGCAACGGCGATCGCGGCGACGAGGCAGCGGAGCGCCGCTTGGCGGCCGGAACGGCGATAGACCCAGACGAGCGCGGCCGGCAGGATGAACGCCGGGAACACCTTCGTCGCTGCGCCGAATCCGAGGAGCCCCGCTCCGACTCCGTCCCGCTTGCGGACGAACGCGAGCAACGCGAGAGACGTGAGGAGCGTGGGCCACTGGTCGTACTCGTCGAGGACGAGCGGGCCGAGCAGGAACGGCGAAAGCGCGATCACTGCAAGAACCGCCGTCATTCGACCGCGCGTCTCTCCCATGTCTCTTGCGATCCGCCCGACGACGACGATCGACGCGGCGCCGAGGACCGCCATGAGCGCCTTGAACAGCGTCGCGTAGTGCGCGGTCGAGACGAGCGCGGGCAGAACGATCGCGACGAGCGAGCCCGGCGGATACTCGAAGAAGAAGTCGCGATAGGGAATCTGGCCGTGGACGACGCGTGTGGCATCGGCTTGGTAGAGCGAGACGTCGCCGAAATGCTCGTTGCCCGCGAGCCCGCCCTTGATCGCGGCGCAACCGACGAGGAACACGGCAACGGCCAAGGCCGTGGTCGTCCAACGAGACCGAAGCAGCAGAACCCTGCTCACGCCGCGCTCCCGCGCGCGAGCCGCCGCGTCAACAGCGCGAAGAGCCCGACGAGGAAGACGTTGCGTGCGAGCACGAGCCAGGAGATCGCGCCGAGCCCGGCTACGCGATCCGAGTAGTAGAACTCGATCTGGGTCGACACCAGCGCGAGCACGAGCAGCAAGGACGCGGCACTTCCCACGCCGAGGCCGACGAGAGGCACGAGCGGAATGAGCCACACGACGTATTGCGGGGAAAGCACCTTCCCGAATGCGACGAATGCCGCCACTGCTGCCGCGACGGCGAGCACGAGGCGCTGTGTGTCGATCCGCCCTTTCCCGTAGAGACGCGCGACGACGAGCACGGCGAGCACCTCCAATGCAGAGCTGAGAAAGCCGACCGCGTCGGCCACGTGGCCCGCGAGGTCGCGCGAGCCCGGTGCGCCGTTGACGGCCGTGGGGTGATAGAGGCCGAGATGGCCGGCCGCGACGAGGAGCTGCGCGCCGAGGCTCTCCACCTGGAGGTGCCGGGTCGCCTGGATGTAGAAGCTATAGCCGAGGCCGCCGAAGCCGACAGCGGCGAAGGGGATCACGAACAGGAGGGCGGCGGCAGCGAAGACCGCAAGCGCTCGCGCGACCTCGGTGCGGCCGCGTGTGCGGAAGACGTGGACCGCGGCCACGAGGGCGACCGCGACCGGGTAGATCTTCGCGACCGTCGCGACCGCGAGCAACGCGAATGCGAGACGCGGCCGGTCGACGGCGAGCGCGACGAGCGCAAGCGCGACCAGCGCCGCAGGCCAGAGGTCGTAGCGATTGAGGAACAGCGGCCCGAGCGCGACCGGCGCGAGGCCGAGCACCACGACCGCCCGCGCTCGCGTCGACTGAGCAGCGCCGGCGCGGTCGAGCACGACGATTCCTGCGACGGCAGCGACGACCGCGCAGCCCGTCATCAACAGCTTGAAGACGAGGAAGTAGTGCGCCTGCGAGATCAGCGACGGGACGGCGAAGACCGGGATCGCGCCCGGCGGATACTCGAGGTAGAAGTCGTGGTACGGAATCTGCCCTTCGAGAATCCGATGCCCGATGGTGCGGTAGTAGTAGACGTCTCCGCCGAAGCTGCGGCTCAGCAGGCCGCCGGGTATCACGACACAGGAGACAACCACGAGGCCGAGGACGGCACCGGCGGCGCGACGCGTGCGCAGAAGCCCGGACTCGACGACGGCGAGGGGGCGGCGCATGGCTGCAAGGCTACGTCGCAGCCGCGACGGCCGGACGCCGAACCACGCGGGCAAGCACGGCAAACAAGGT
>DASYFU010000356.1:0-7728 GCA_036498225.1 Gaiellaceae bacterium
GCGCGAGCGAGCGCGGTACGGGATAACCCTCGAGCCGGCGCACCACGCGCGGCGTGACGACGAAGATCGCCGCGACCGCGGCGAACGACAACTGGAAGCCGGCGTCGAGAACGAACATCGGGTTCCAGGCGAGCAGCGCGAACGCGCCGACGAGAAGCGCATGCCAGCGGTCGCGCTCGCGCGCGGACAGCCACGCGAGCGAACCGAGGCCGGCCGCAACGGCGGCGCGAATGACCGCCGGGTGGAAGCCGACCGCGAGCGTGTACGCGCCGACGGCGATGAGCGCCGCGAGCTCGCCCGTAAGGCGGTGGCGGCGAAGCAACAGCAGGGCACCGCCGGCGACGGTCCCCACCTTGAGCCCGTCGACCGCCAGGCAGTGGTAGAGACCGGAGGCGCGGAAGCGCGCGAGCAGCGAGTCGCCGATGCCCTGCGGCCGGCCGAGCACGATCGCCTCGACGACGGCGCGGCGCTCGCCGCGGAGCCGAAAGGCGGAGTCGGCGGCGAGCCAGCGTTGCAGCCGGTCACCCAAGCCTCCGACGCCGCCTCGCCGACCGACCACGCGCCATTCCTTCGCGCGCAGCACGACGTGCACGCCCTGGCGGCGAAGCCACGTCGCCTCGTCGAACCCGTGCGACGGGCCGCGCGGCAGCTTCAGGATCCCGACCATCGAGATACGCGATCCCTGCGGCGGCGCGCGGCCGGCCGGAAGCTGCAGCAACGCCGGCTCGTGCGGACGGAGCGGTCCCCAGCGCAGCACGAACACGCGCACGCGGACGGCGAATTGCCCGACCCGCGGCGGCTCTTCGGTCACGACGAGCGCGCGCTCGGCGGTCCCGACACGTGGAAGGAGGACGCTACGGTCGAGTGCGTGCAGGCGCCGGCTTCCCCACCACCAGCCCGCAACTGCGAGCGCGCAGGGCGCGCGGGCGCAGGCGAGTGCGGCGGCCGCCGGGACCGGCGAGAACCGCGCCACGTTCGAGGCGGCGAGCCCCACACAGAGCGCGGCAACGTGCCCCGACGGCCGGATCAGGGGATCACGAGCCCCTTCAGCTGCGCGACCTTCGACGGGCCGATCCCTGGAACGGCCTCGAGCTCCTCGACGGTGCGAAACGGCCCGTGCGCCTGGCGGTAGTCGATGATCTTCTGGGCCGTCGCAGGCCCTA
Organism: Gaiellaceae bacterium; assembly: GCA_036498225.1. GTDB lineage: Bacteria > Actinomycetota > Thermoleophilia > Gaiellales > Gaiellaceae > Palsa-739. The sequence goes on from DASYFU010000356.1 coordinate 1,164, forward strand.
CGCCCGGCAACGCGTCGAGCTGCTCGGCGCTCGCCGTGTTCAGGTCGAGCGGCGCCGTGGCCGACGGCGTGGCGCCGGCGGCAGCAACCTCGCCGTGGACGGGGATGAGTACCTGCTCGCCGTCGGCGAGCGGCGCGGCGAGGTTGACGAGCATCACGTCCGCACGCGCCGTCGCACCGCCGGCGGCTGCGAGCGCGTCGGCGATCCTCGTCCCGACGGCAAGGTGATAGAGACCGGGGCGCCGGACCGCGCCCGCGACGTCGACGACGAGCTGTGCGGAAGGCGTAGAGGTGCGGGCATGCGTTGCCGTCCGCAGCACGGGGATCGGACGCGGCGCGGGGCCGCGCTGCACGACATGCAGGGCGAGCACGATCGCCACCGCGACGGCGATCCCGACGAGGACGAGGCGTCGCGGTTCCATGCCGCGATCGTCGCGGCGGAACCCTTACGGAAGCGTGTCGGCTTCGACGAGAGCTCGAAGCTCGGGAAGCTCGTGCCCGCTGCGCAGCAAAACGTCCACTGCGTAACGCAGCGCGCGCAGGAGCTCGTCGCGGTCGAGGGAGCGCACGAGCGCGCCGTCGAAGCGCGCGAGAACGTCAGCAGGGAGATCGTCATAACCGCGGCCGTGCCGCGCCGGTAGCCCGTGCTGCACGCACGCAAGGTTGAGCGCGTAATCGCGCACGGCGCTGACCCAGTACTCCGCGAGCCAGAGGCGGCCGCACTCGATGCTGAAGCGTGCGCGCAGCGCGTGATGGACGGCGTATCCGAACAGCTCGGCAACGTCCGGCGGCCCCGGCAGCGGCCCGCCGTACTGCGCAGCCGGCGTGAACGACAGGTCGAACTGGAGACAGCCGGGCAGGAGAAAGACGCGGTAGATGCTCGCGCCGGCCGGGAGGTCGAACAACTGCACGGCAGCGAGTTCCTCCTCGATCGGCGTCGTCCAGTCCTCGAGCACAGTCGTGATCGGCACGCCGTCGGCAACCGAGAACGTCAGGTCGAGGTCGGAGAACCGGTCGCCACCGCCTGTTGCGAGAGAGCCGACGAGCTTTCCATCGACCACGCGCTCGTCGGCATCCGCGAGCGCGAGGACGAACGCCTGCGCACGATCGCGGTCCTCGATCGTGTACACGACTAGCCGACGACGAAGTTCACGAGCTTGCGCGGCACGACGATCGTCTTCCGCACACTCGCGCCGTCGAGGTGAGCCTGGACGCGCTCCGATGCCAATGCGAGCGCGACGAGCTCGTCCTCGGTCAGGCCGACTCCGACGTGGAAGCGGTCTCGCACCTTTCCGTTCACCTGCACGACGAGCTCGAAGGTCTCCTGCTCGAGCATCGCCGGGTCGGCGACGGGCCATGACTGCTCCCATAGGCGCTCGTGGCCGAGGACGGTCCACAGCTCCTCGGCGATGTGCGGCGCATACGGCTGGATGAGAGATACCGCTGTCTCGGCCGCGAAGCGGGCGTCCTCTCCGTCCGCGTCGCCCGTCAGCTCGTTGACGAGCTCCATGACGGCGGAGATCGGCGTGTGGAACTGAAAGCGGCGCAGGACGTCGTCGGTGACCTTTGCGATCGTGCGGTGCGCCGTTCGCGCGAGGTCGGTCGTGCCGGATCCCTCAGCTGGCGCCTGCTCGGCCACCTCGTGTACCGCGCGCCAGAGCCGGCGGAGGAATCGGACGATGCCCTCGATGCCGGACTCGCTCCACTCCATGTCCTGGTCGGCCGGCCCCATGAACAGGATGTAGGTGCGCACGGCGTCCGCGCCGTACTCGGCGACGAAGTCCTCGGGGCCGACGAGGTTGCCCTTCGTCTTCGACATCTTCGTGCCGCCCAGTTGCACCCAGCCCTGATGGAAGAGCCGGGCGAACGGCTCGCGAAAGCCGAGCATCCCGAAGTCGTTCAACGCCTTGACGAAGAAGCGCGAATACAGCAGGTGACCGTTCAGGTGATCGATGCCGCCGATGTACAGGCTGACCGGCAGCCAGTAGTCGACGATGCGCGGGTCGAACGGCGCGCTGTCGTTGTGCGGGTCGACGTAGCGCATGAAGTACCAGGACGAGTCGACGAACGTGTCCATCGTGTCGGCCTCACGCCGCGCCGGGCCGCCGCATTTCGGGCAGGTGACGTTGATCCACTCCTCGTTCGAGGCGAGCGGCGCCTTGCCCTTCGGCTGGTAGTCCTCGACGTCCGGGAGAATCACCGGCAAGTCCTCGTCGGGGACCGGGACGATCCCGCAGCCGTCGCAGTAGACGATCGGGATCGGGCAGCCCCAGTAGCGCTGGCGGGAGAAGCTCCAGTCGCGCAACCGGTACGAGATCGCCGTCGCGCCGCGCCCCTGCTCGTGCAGCCAGTCGACGATCGCGCGCTTCGCCTCGTCCGCCGGCAGCATGTCGAACTGCGCGGAGTTGACGAGGCGACCGTCTTCGTCGATCACCGTCAGGACCGGCAGGTCGAACGTCTGCGCGAACTCGCCGTCACGATCGTCGTGCGCAGGCACCGCCATGATCGCGCCGGTGCCGTAATCCATGAGAACGTAGTCGGCCACCCAAATCGGGAGACGTTCGCCGTTCACCGGATTCGTCGCATAGTGACCCGTGAAGACGCCCGTTTTCTCCGTCTCGGCGGCGCGCTCCTCCGTGCGCTTCGCTCCGGCGTGCTTCGCGTACTCCTGCGCTTCGCTGCTCGCATGCGCATCGACGAACGGATGCTCGGGCGCGACGACGAAGAAGGTGGCGCCGAACAGCGTGTCGGGCCGCGTCGTGAAAACCGGAAGGTCGAGGTCGAGCTCGTCGACGCGGAAGAGGATCTCCGCTCCCTCCGAGCGGCCGATCCAGTTGCGCTGGCCCGTGATCGAGCGCTCGGGCCACCAGCCGCCGGAAGGAAGGTCGAACTCGCGCAGCTCGTCCGCGTACGCGGTCGTCTTGAAGAACCACTGCGTCATGTTCCGCAGCTCGATCAACGCGCCGCAGCGCTCGCAGTGCCCGTCGACGATGTACGCATCTGCGACCACCGTCTGGTCGTTCGGGCACCAGTTGACCGGCGCCTCGCGCCGGTAGGCGAGGTCGTGCTCGAGGAAGCGAAGGAACAGCCACTGTGTCCATTTGTAGAACGCCGGATCGTGCGACGAGACCTCGCGATCCCAGTCGATCGCCCAGCCGAGGCGCTTCATCTGCGCGCGGATCGTCGCGATGTTGCGCTCGGTGATCTCGCGCGGGTGGCCGCCCTCGCGAATCGCGGCGTTCTCGGCAGGCAGGCCGAACGCGTCCCAGCCCATCGGGCGCACGACCTTCCACCCGGTGCGGCGGCGCATGTGCGTGACGACGTCCCCCATCGTGTAGTTGAGGACGTGCCCCATGTGCATGCCGTTGCCGGACGGGTAGGGCAGCATCTCGAGCTGGTACCAGTGCTCGTCGTCCGCGGGTGCGCCCGGCGCCGGGTTCGGGACGTTGAACGCCCGCGCTTCCTCCCAGACGCGCTGCCACTTCGGCTCGATCTGCTCCGGCTCGTACCTGTTCATCGGTTCCTCGTCATTTGGCTCCAGAGACGAAAAAGCCTCTCGCGAGAGAGGCCGGGGGAACTCGACGCGGCGTCACCGCGGTCGTCCCTGCGCTATCGAAGGAGCTGCCTGTTCACCGCGCTGATCGTAGCAACCAAGCCGGATTCGCGCACTTCGAGGTACACGCGCGTGTAACCCGGGTCCCGACTCCCTCCCCCCAACCGACCTGGGCGCCATCCTATTTTCGCCGGCGCCCGTCATGGTGACCAGAGCGCGCCGCCTTCGCGCCGGTTCGTCCACAGGGCAGACTGCCTCCGTGCTCGAGCTCCTTCCACTCAGCGCCGAGATCGTCGACGGCACGCTCTCGATCGGCGGCATCCCCGCGACGCGGCTCGCGGACGAATACGGCACGCCGGTCGTCGTCTACTGCGAAGAGACGATCCGGGCGCAGGCGCTCGCCTACGCCGCCGCGGCGCCGGGCGCGCAGATCGTCTACGGAACGAAGGCGTTCGCGAGCGTCGCGCTGCTCCGCCTCCTCTCGGAGGAGGGCGTCGGCGCGGACGTCTCCACGCTCGGCGAGCTCGCCTTCGCCCGCGAGGCCGGGCTCGACGGTGGTCGGATCCTCTTCCACGGCAACAACAAGTCCGACGAGGAGCTCCGCGCCGCGGCCGAGGCTGGCGCCACCGTCGTGCTCGACGCTCCCGACGAGCCGGCCCGCGCGACAGCGGCGGGCGTCCGCCGCGTCCTCGTCCGGCTCACGCCCGGGGTCGAGGCGGTCACGCATCAGTCGATCCAGACGGCGCACGACGAGTCGAAGTTCGGCCTGTCGCCGGACGCTGCGCTCGCGGCGATCGCGACGGCGCGCGATCTCGGCCTGGACGTCGCCGGCGTCCACTTCCACGTCGGCTCGCAACTCGCTCGCGTCGAGGAGAGCCTCGTCGCCGTCGACCGGCTCGTCGCCTTCTGCGCCCGCGCGGAGGCGGAGCTCGGCTGGCGCCCGCAGGTGCTCGACATCGGCGGCGGCCTCGGCATCCGGTACACGCGGGAGGAACAGGTTCCGGAGATCGCCGAGTTCGTCCCGCCGCTCATCGCGCGGCTCCCCGAAGACGTGCAGATCGTGCTCGAGCCGGGCCGCTCCCTCGTCGGCCGCGCGGGCGTGACGCTCTATCGCGTCGGCGTCGTCAAGGAATCGGGCGGCGTCTCGTACGTCTCGGTGGACGGCGGGATGTCGGACAATCCGCGCCCGCAGCTGTACGGCGCGCGCTACGAGGCGCTGCTCGCCAACCGGGCCGAGGAGCTGCCTGACGGCGTGTTCCGGATCGCGGGCAAGCACTGCGAGTCCGGCGACGTGCTCATCGACGCGATCGCGCTGCCACACCCGCGGCGCGGCGACGTGCTCGCGGTCCCGGCAACCGGCGCATACACGCTCGCGATGGCGTCGACGTACAACGGCGTCCCGAACCCCGCGGCCGTGCTCGTCGCAAACGGCGAGGCGCGCGTGATCCGCGCTCGGCAGCCCGTGTCCGATCTCCTACGCTTGGAGCGATGACGCACCGTCTCGCGCAGGTCCCAGGGGTCGTCCTCGTCAGCATCGCGGCCGCCATGTGGGGGCTCGACGGGCTCATCCGCAAGCCGTTGTCCCACTCGACGAGCGCGGGGACGATCGTCTTCGGGGAGCACGTCGTCCTCGTCGCCTGCACGATCACGCTCCTCGTGCCGGCGCTGGCGGCGCTCTGGCGCGCCGGCCCTCGGTACGTGGCCGCCGGCATCCTCGTCGGCGCAGGCGCGTCTGCGATCGCAACCACGCTGTTCACCGAGGCGCTCTTCCACGGCGACTTCATCACCGTGATCGTCCTGCAGAAGTCGCAGCCGCTGATCGCGGTCATCGGCGCGTGGTTCGTGCTCGGCGAGCAGCCGCGCCGCGGCTTCGCCTGGTTCCTCATCCCCGCGCTCGCCGGCATCTGGCTCATCGCGCTCCCGCATCCGCTCGACCCGCATGCCCACGGCCTGACGCCGATCGCAGAGACGCTCGGCGCCGCGGCGCTGTGGGGGCTCGGCACGGTGTTCGGTCGCTATCTCGGACGCAAGCTCGCATTCGAGCACGTAACTACCGTCCGCTTCGCATTCGGGCTCGTCGCGAGCGCGTGCGCGCTGCCAATCATCGGGGCCGCCGCCTATTCGAACGTGCACGACAGCCTCTACATCGCGCTCCTCGCGCTCGTCACCGGTCTTGCCGCGCTCGGCCTCTACTACTACGGCCTCGAGCGCACGCCGGCGCTCCTCGCCGCGCTCGGCGAGCTGGCATTCCCGGTGACCGCGACGCTCGTCGGCATCTACGTCTTCAACAGCTCGCTGCGCTGGACGCAGTGGGTCGGCGTCGCCGTCACGATCGCGGTCGTCAGCCTCCTTCCCGCGCGCCGCCGAACCATCGTCCGCACACCGGACTTGGTGCCCGCTCCCGCGGCGAGCTAGGCTCGCGGATGTGGACCTGCGGGACACCGCGGAGGAAGCAGCCTTCCGGGCGGAGCTGCGCGCCTGGATCGACGCCAACCTGCCCGATGAACGGCGCGGCTGGCGCGGAGGCGAACAGCGCTTCGGCGACGACTTCGGCCGCGAGTGGAGCCGGAAGCTCTACGAGGCCGGCTACGCCGGGCTGACGTGGCCGAAGGAGTACGGCGGCGCGGGCGCGCCCTACAGCTTCCAGGCGATCTTCTACGAGGAGATGGCACGGGCGCAGGCGCCGGCGCACGTCGGCGTCATCGGGCTCGGGATGGCGGGGCCGACGATCATGGCGCACGGCAGCGACGGGCAGAAGCAGGCGCACCTGTCGAAGATCTTGTCCGCCGAGGAGATTTGGTGCCAGGGCTTCTCGGAGCCGGATGCCGGCTCCGATCTCGCGGCCGCGCGCACGCGCGCCGTCCGCACCGGCGACGTGTACGTCGTCAACGGCCAGAAGGTGTGGTCGTCGTTCGCGCACATCGCGGACTTCTGCATCCTCGTCACCCAGAGCGACCCCGAGGCGCCGCGCTACCGGAACCTGACGTACCTGCTGGTCGACATGCACGCGCCC
>DASYFU010000357.1:0-2975 GCA_036498225.1 Gaiellaceae bacterium
ACTGCGACGGCGCGATGTAGATGCCGCGTTCGAGCAGATGCCGGAAGAGCGCCCCGTAGCGCTCCATGTCGCACGCCTGCGCGTCGTCGAAGTTCCGCACCGGACGATCGGTGTTGAAGAGCGTGAGCATCGCGCCGACGCGCTGCACGGTTCCGAACGCCGACAGTCCTGCTTCGAGCTGCGCGCCGCGCCGCTCGAGCTCGTCGTACACCGCGGGATCGCGGAGGCGTCTCAGCACGGCGAGACCGGCCGCGGTCGCAAGCGGATTGCCGGACAAGGTGCCGGCCTGGTAGACGGGGCCGCTCGGTGCGAGGCGGTCCATGACGTCGGCGCGACCGCCGAACGCGGCGAGCGGGAGACCGCCGCCGACGATCTTGCCGAGGATCGTCAGGTCGGGCGTGACGCCGTAGCGCTCCTGCGCGCCGCCGCGCGCGACGCGGAAGCCGGTGATCACCTCGTCGAAGACGAGCAGCGCGCCAGACGCGTCGCAGAGCTGTCGCAGCAACGCGAGGAATCCGTCGGCCGGCGGGACGACGCCCATGTTGCCGGCAACGGGCTCGACGATGATCGCGGCCAGGCCTTCGCCGTACTCCATGACGGCCTCGGCCACCGCCTCGGCGTCGTTGTACGGCACGACGATCGTGTCGGCGGTCACGCCGGCAGGCACGCCGGGCGACGACGGGATCGCGAGCGTCGCGAGACCGGAGCCGGCGCTTGCGAGCAGCGCGTCCGAGTGCCCGTGGTAGCAGCCTGCGAACTTGAGGATGCGGTCGCGACTGGTGAAGCCGCGCGCGAGCCGCAGTGCGCTCATCGCCGCCTCGGTGCCGGACGAGACGAGGCGCACCTTCTCGACGGACGGCACCGCGTCGACGAGCTCGGCTGCGAGCTCGACCTCCGCCTCAGTCGGCACGCCGAAGCTCATGCCGCGGAGCGCAGCCTCGCGCACCGCCTCGACGGTGTCGGGATCGGCGTGCCCGAAGAGCAGCGGGCCCCACGAGAGCACCCAGTCGAGATAGCGGTTCCCCTCGACGTCGACGAGATACGCGCCTTCACCGCGCGCGGCGAAAAACGGCTCGTCGAGGCCGACAGCCTTCATCGCGCGCACGGGCGAGTTGACGCCGCCGGGAATCAGCTCGAGCGCGCGCTTGTAGAGATCCGAGCGGGTGGTCAGGAGCTTGTCAGGCGTCATCGCGCGTCTTCTGCCGAGCGAAAAGCAAGCGATGCAAGGACGCTGGGAGCGCCCATGCTGGTTGCATGGGCGCGACTGAGGACGCCGCAGCGCGCAGCTTTGCAGCCGGCAGAAGGCGCGCTGACGGCGCCTGGCAAGCTCCTAAAGCCACTGCGGGAGGTCTTTCGTCCAGTACGAGACGATCAGATCGGCGCCCGCGCGTTTGATCGCCGTGAGCGACTCGAGCGCCGCGTCCCGCTCGTCCATCCAACCCGCCTGCGCGGCGGCCTTGATCATCGCGTACTCGCCGGAGACGTTGTACGCGGCGACGGGCACGTCGAACGCCTCGCGCGCGGCGCGGATCACGTCGAGATACGGCAGCGCCGGCTTGATCATGATCGCGTCGGCGCCCTCATCGACGTCGAGCTCGCACTCGCGCAACGCCTCGCGCACGTTCGCCGGATCCATCTGATACCCGCGGCGGTCGCCGAAGGCCGGCGTCGAGTCGGCGGTCTCGCGGAACGGCCCGTAGAACGCCGATGCGTACTTCGCGGAGTACGCGAGGATCGGCGTCGACTCGAAGCCCTGCGCGTCGAGTGCATCGCGAATCGCGCCGACGCGCCCGTCCATCATGTCGCTCGGCGCGACGACGTCCGCGCCTGCCTCGACGTGCGAGACGGCCGTGCGCGCGAGCAGCTCGAGACTCTGGTCGTTGTGCACCTCGCCGTCGACGAGCACGCCGCAGTGTCCATGCGAGGTGTATTCGCAGAGGCAGACGTCGGTCATGAGGACGAGCTCCGGGAAGCGCGGCCGGAGCACCCGGAGCGCGCGCTGGACGATCCCGTCGTCCTCCCAGGCGCCGGTCGCCTGCTCGTCCTTGTCCTCCGGGATGCCGAAGAGCATCACCGCCTGCACGCCGCCGCGGACGAGCTCCTCGCCCTCACGCACGACGTCATCGACGCTGAAGCGGCCCATCGCGGGGAGCGCGTCGTTCCGCCACGACTCGGGCGCGACGAAGAGCGGCATCACGAACGCCTCGAGGTCGAGCCGCGTCTCGCGCACGAGGCCGCGCAGCGCGCCGGTGCGCCGGAAGCGGCGGAGTCGGACGTCGGGGTACGAGCTCATGCCGAAAAGAGTACGTCTCAAGCAGCGAGCCGGCGCGTGGCGCGCCGGGCCAGCAGGCCGAAGGTGGCGCCGATGCCGAGCAGCCAGGCCGTCTCGATCCCCACATGCCGCCAGGGAGAAGTGTCGAAGAGCGCGGCGTCGAAGAGCCGCGCGGCGTGGGCGAACGGGAGAAAGTCGCTGATCCACCAGGCGACGGGTACAGCGCCGCGCGGCACGAGCCCGAGGAAGACGACCGGCAGCACGACGAGCACGGCGAGGAGCGACGCCGTCCTTGCCTCTCGCGCGAGCGCGCCGAGCAGCGTTCCGACCGCGCCGACCGCGGCCGCCGCGAGCAATACGCCGGCGAGGAGCAGCGGCAGCCGCGCCCACGGCTCGCCGCCCGTGACGCCCCCTACCTCGGCGACGATGCCGAACACGAGCGCGAGCGCAGCCCCGAGCGCGAGCCCGACGACCGCCGCGAGCGCGACCTTCGCCCACACGAACTGGCCGAGCGAGACGAGGCCGCGATGCAACCGGCCGATCGTTCCCTCGTCGCGCTCGGCGGCCGCCGCGCCGGCCGCGAGCAGCAGCGCGAGGAACGTCACGGTGAGCGCGATGCCGTACGACTGCACCTGCGCCGACAGCACCCATGTGCGCCCCTTCGTCTTCGGCTGCGTGAGCGAGATCGGGTTCGCGGTCGCCT
>DASYFU010000358.1:0-4673 GCA_036498225.1 Gaiellaceae bacterium
ATGCGCCGCCGCCCGCGTTCGAGACCGAGCCCGAGCTTGCGGCCGACGAGCCGGGGCATCTCGTTCGCTGCCACCTTCCGGTCGAGGAGAGGAGGCGCTTGTGGCAGTCGCTCCAGCAGGAGCACCCGGCGCTGCGGTAGACGAGAGCCTCATCTCCGTCCGCGACCTCGTCAAGCACTTCCCGATTCGCAAGGGACTGCTGCAGCGCGAAGTCGCGCGCGTCCATGCGGTGGACGGCATCTCGTTCGACGTGAAACGCGGCGAAACATTCGGCCTCGTCGGCGAGAGCGGCTGCGGCAAGTCGACGACGGCGCGGCTGCTGACGCGGCTGCTCGCGCCGACGAGCGGATCGGTCACCTACGACGGCCAGGACATCAGCTCGTGGTCGGAGCACAAGCTGCGTCCGCTGCGCCGCGACGTCCAGATGATCTTCCAAGACCCGTATGCATCGCTCAATCCGCGCCGCTCGATCGGCACGATCATCGGCGAGCCGCTCCGGCTGCTCGGCGTCGACGACCGCAACGCGCGGCGCGCGCGCGTGCGCGAGGTGATGGAACGCGTCGGCCTCAACCCGGAGCACTTCAACCGCTATCCGCACGAGTTCTCGGGCGGTCAGCGCCAGAGGATCGGCATCGCCCGAGCGATCGTGCTCGAGCCGAAGCTCATCGTCGCGGACGAGCCGGTATCCGCGCTCGACGTCTCCATCCAGGCGCAGGTGCTCAACCTGCTCCAGGAGCTGCGCGACGAGATGGGCCTGACGCTCGTCTTCATCGCGCACGATCTCTCCGTCGTGCGACACATGTGCGACCGCATCGCGGTCATGTATCTCGGGAAGATCGTCGAGCTCGCCTCTGCCGACCGCCTCTACCAGCATCCCCGGCATCCCTACACGGGCGCGCTGCTCTCGGCCGTGCCGGTGCCGACGGCGGCTGCCGGCCGCACGCGCAAGCGCGTCGTGCTCGAAGGCGACGTCCCGAGCCCGGTCGCGCCGCCTCCGGCCTGCCGCTTCCACACCCGTTGCTGGAAGGCGGAGCAGGTATGTCGTGAGATCGAGCCCCCACTCGAGGCGAAGGGACCACAGGATGAGGCCGCCTGCCACTTTCCGCTCTCCGAAGGCGAGGTCGACGCGCTCACCCAGCGTGCTGCCGGCGAGTAGGACCCTGCGCGAGATCCGCTATCTCGTGCTGACCGGTTGCTGAGCAAAGATCGCGTGGTGGACCGCTGGCTCCTCAACACGCTGCCGACGTGGGCGCTCGCGCTGCTCGTCGTCGGAGGCGCCGTCTGCGTCGGGGTCGGCGGGTTCGCCTTGATGCGCAGACTCGTCCCGAGTCTCGCGACGCATGCCGACAATCGCAGCCTGTCGAGCGCGTTCTCGATCTCCTCCAGCCTCTTCAGCTTCGTCCTCGCCTTCACCATCGGCCAGTTGTATTCGAACTTCACGCGCGCGAACGGCGACGCAAAGCAGGAGTCGACCGTGCTCACCCAGGTGCTGCGCACGAGTGCCGGGCTCCCTCGTCCGCTCGCGGGCAAGATCCGGCTCGAGTCGCTCGCGTATGCGAACGAGGTGCGCATTCACGAATGGCGGCTGATGCAGAAGGGCGGGTCGAGCGTCCAGGCATGGCATGACGTCGACCACATGTACGCGACGCTCGAAGCGGCGCGGAAGACCGCCTCGTCGGATCCCTTCTACGGGCAAACGCTCGCGCGGCTCAACGACCTCGTCGTCGCCCGCCGGATACGGCTCGACGACGCGAACCTCTCGCTCCCGGTGGTGTTCCAGGTGCTGTTGCTGCTCGGCGCGGTGCTCGCGCTCTCGACGACCTTCTACTTCAAGCCGTTCGGCGAACGCCTGCAGGTGGCGATGATCGGGGCCGCTGCGGCGCTCATCGGAACCGCGATGCTCGTCGCGCTCGTCCTCGACTACCCGTACTCCGGCGCGATCGCTGTCTCGAATGCGTCGTTCAAGGCGAGCTCGCTCTTGCTTCTCGCCGGCGGCTAGCCGGTAACAGGATGGTGTCCGCCCGCGGAAACGGCTCCGCGGCGGCGTACACCGTGCTCAGTGAGCCGCTGCGACCTGCACGTCCACTCGATCTACTCGACGGACAGCGGAAACTACGCGCTCCGCCGGGCGCGCCTCGGCGAGTCGTACACGCAGCCCGAGCGCGTGCACCGCGTCTGCCGGCAGCGCGGCATGACGCACGTGACGATCAGCGACCACAACACCCTCGAGGGCGCGTTGCGCATTGCGCACGAGCCCGACACCTTCCTCTCGGTCGAGGTGACGACGTGCTTCCCCGAGGACGACGTCCCGCTCCACGTCCTCGTGTGGAACCTGACCGAGGAAGACCACCGCGACCTGCAACCGTTCCGCCTGTCGGTATACGAGCTCGTGGCCTTCCTCCACGAGCGCGGCCTCGCGCACGCCCTCGCGCATCCGCTCTACCGCATGGGGCCGCCGCTCACGGCCGGCCACGTGGAGCGGATGATGCTGTTGTTCGGCGTCTGGGAGGGCCGCAACGGTGCGCGGTCGCGTGAATCGAACGAGCTCGCGTGCAGGCTCGCGGCCGCGGTTCGCCCGGACTTCCTGACTGCGCTCGCCGACAAGCACGGGATGGCACCCGCGCACGCCGGCCGGATCGCCCTGACCGGCGGCTCCGACGACCACGGCGCGCTGGACATCGCGACGACGTGGACGGAGGCACCCGGCACGACGGTCGACGATTTCCTCGCCGCAATCGCGCGGGGCGAGGGGTCGGTGAACGGCGCGCACGGATCGACGGCGAAGCTCACGCACGCGGTCGCCGCGCTCTTCGTCAACGCGTACCGGATCTCGGGCGCGGCGCTGCCGGACACGATCAGCGCGCAGGTCGAGCAGCTCTTCGACGACGACGCAGCGGATGCAGGCGAACGTCACCGCGAGATCGCAGATCTCGGCGCGCGTTTCGTGCGTCTCCTCGGCGAGCGCGCTCGCTCGGGTGGCGTATCGCTCGCCGAGCTCCCGGGTGCAGGCAGGCGCCTGGGCGCGCTTGCGTTCGCAGCCGGCCTCCAGGTTCCCTATCTCGCCACCGCCCGGCACCATGCCGAATCGCGCAGCGTCCTCGGCGAGATCGAGCACGCATTCTTCGGCTCGCGTGCCGCGATCCGGCGCACGCCACGGGCCCTCCTCTTCACCGACACGTTCTCCGAGGTGAACGGCGTCGCCGGCACGATGCGCCGCCTCGCCGCCGCGGCGGCCGAGGGGACGTATCCCGGTGTCGTGGTCGTCGCCTCACACGACGGCAGTGCGCCCGGCACGATCGCGCTCCCGCCCGACTGGTCGCTGCCGCTGCCGAGCTACGAATCGCTCGACCTCCGCTTCCCGTTGCCGACGGACGTGCTCGACTGCATCGAGGAGCAGCGCCCGGATGTCGTCCACGTTGCGACACCCGGCCCGGTCGGCTTCTGTGGGCTCGCGGTCGCCCGCATCCTCGGCATCCCGGTCGTGGGGTCGTACCACACCGAGCTCGGCCCGTACGCACTGCACCTGACGCGCGATCTGCTCGTGGCCGAGGCCACGGAGGTGTACGTCGACTGGTTCTATGGCCGATGTGCGACGGTGCTCGCGCCGACCGGCGGCGTCGCAGACGCGCTGAGCGCTCGCGGCCTCGCCGACGTCGGCGTGTGGGGACGCGGCGTCGACGCGGATCTGTTCACGCCTGAACGACGCGACGACGAATTGCGCGAGCGGCTGCTCGACGGCGGCGATCTGCTCATCCTTTCGGTCGGGCGTCTCTCGCATGAGAAGCGGATCGGCGTGCTGCTCGACGCGTTCGCGCGCGTGTCCTGCGCGCGGCCGGGCGCGCGGCTCGTCGTCGTCGGTGACGGGCCTGCACGGCGCGAGTTCGAGCGCACCGCGCCGGCCGGCACGGTGTTCGTCGGCGAGGCGCGCGGTCGTGAGCTGGCCGCGCACTACGCGAGCGCCGACGTCTTCTGCTTCCCGAGCACGACCGACACGTTCGGCCAGGTGCTGCTGGAGGCCGGAGCTTCCGGGCTGCCGGCCGTGGCCGCCGCCGCCGGCGGTGCGCTCGAGCTCGTCGGCGACGGTCGAACCGGCCTGCTCGTCCCGCCGGAGGATCCGGGCCTGCTCGCAGTCGCACTGCTCGAGCTCGCGAACGATCCCGCGCGCCGCGCGCAGATGGGCGCCGCCGGGCTCGCCGCCGCCCGCGCGCGAACGTGGGACGCGGCGATCGCGCAGATCGCCGAGGTCTATCGTCGCGTGCTCGGTCTCGAGTCGGCGGCGGCGCTCGCCGCGTGACGATCTTTCGATCTGGTGACGATCGGGGTCAGCCGTTTCGGCAGCACTAGGATGCGCCGATGCAACCCTCGGCGCTTTTTCTCCCCGGTTGGGGAGCCTCCGCTGCGCTGTACGAGCCGGGGCTGCCGGACGCGTGGAGAGCGCTCGAGCCGCCGAGCTTCGCCGCCTCGCGCGGCTCGCTCGAGGCGTATCGCCGCTGGCTCGGCATCGAGCTGAGCCGCGCCGGCCGCTCGCCGCTCGGCGGTCATTCCATGGGCGCGGCGCTTGCGATCCTCGCCGCCGCCGAGTCGCCGGAGCTCGTCGAACGACTCGTGCTCGTCGCCCCCGCAGGCATGCCGCTGCAGAAGCCGATCTCGGCGAGCCTCGTCGACTTCGTCCG
>DASYFU010000359.1:0-5328 GCA_036498225.1 Gaiellaceae bacterium
GGCGGCGACCGCCGGCGCGCTCGCGGAGTCGCGCGGCGATCACTGCCTCGTCGAGGAGCTGCCCGGCCTGCGCCCGGTAACGGTGAACGGCTACGTCGTCGGCGGTGGGTTCACGCCCCTGACGATCACCGATCCCGAGCCCGCGCCGTCGCCTGCGTTCGGCGTCTCGCTCGGGCATCTGTGGCCCGCCGGACTGGCGGCCGGCGAAGCCGATGCGGTGTCCGACACCACGGCCGCCGCCGCGTCCGCGCTCGGGATCGAGGACGGCCCCGTGATCGTGCAACTCCTGCTCTCGCCGGACGGCCCTCTCGTCGCCAAGGTGTCCGCGAGGCTGGGCGGCGGACACGACGCGGAGCTCTGTCGCGCTGCGCTCGGCGTCGACCAGAGCATGCTCGCCGTCGCGTCCGCGCTCGGCGAGCCCGTCGAGGCGCACGAGCTCGAGCCGGCGACGAGCGCGGGCGGTGCGTGCGTGCGCTTCCTCGTCGCGCCGCGCGGCGTCCTGACGGAGATCGCCGGGATCGAGCATGCGTTCACCGTTCCCGGCGTGCGGGCGATCCGCATCTATCGCAAGCCCGGGCACGAGTTCGGCGAGCTGCTGCGCGCATCCGATCGCGCCGGCTCGGTCGTGGCGACCGGACGGACGCGCGAGGACGCCGCGGCGGCCGCGGCCGAGTCCGCGCGGCGCATCCGCTTCGTCACCACCCCGGCCGAGGCGGTCGCGTGACGCGCGCCTGGCGCGTCGGAGCGACACTCGTCGTCACCGGCCTCTGCACCGCGTACATCTTCTGGAAGATCGACGTCGGCAAGACGGTCCACGTGCTCGCGCACGCCCGCGTCGTGTGGTGGGTCGCGGCGCTCGCGATCATGGTGGTCTCGGTGTGGCCGATGGCATGGCGCTGGCAGCGCCTGCTTGCGGCGCGCGGCGTGCACGAGTCCTTGCCGCGCCTCGTGCGCACGTACTTCGTCGGCTACGCAGCGGGACAGGTGCTTCCGACCGCCCTCGGCGGCGACGCATCGCGCATCTACGAGACGGCGCGCCGGCACGAGGGAGCAGGCGGCGCCGCGGCCGGAACGGTACTGCTCGAGCGAGCGCTCGGCGGCGCGGCCACGCTCACGCTCGCCGTCGCAGGGTTCGCCCTCGCCGTCGGCGAGTACAGCGTCGGCGGCTATCTGTGGGTGGAGCTCGCATTCGTCGTCGCGACGATCGCACTCGGCGTCATGTTGTTCTCGACGCGCATGCACGGGCCGCTTCGCCGCCTGCGCCCGCTCCTGCGCATCATGCGCATCGAGCGCCCGCTGCGCGAGGTGTACATCGCGCTGCACTCCTTCCGGAACGACGTTGGGCTGCTCGTCTCGATGTTCGTGCTCACGCTCGGCGTGCAGGCGGTGCGCGTGCTCGCCATCTGGTGCTCGGGGAAGGCGGTCGGCGTCGATCTCTCGCCGCGTCCGTACTACGTCATGGGCCCGCTGCTGTTCCTCGTCGCGCTCGTCCCGTTCACCGTCAACGGCCTCGCAGTGCGCGAGTCGTTCTTCGTGTCGTTCCTCGGCGCGCTGGGCGTCGCCGCCGATCCTGCGTTCGCCACCGGCTTTCTCTTCTTCGTCGTCACCATCGCGCTCGCACTGCCCGGCGCGGGAATCCTCTTCTCGGAGGCGTTCAAGCGGCGATGAGCGACGTGTCGGCCGTCGTCGTGACCTACAACGCGCTGCCGTGGGTCGAGCGCGCGCTCGAGAGCGTGCGCGGCCACGAGACGGTCGTCGTCGACCACGGCTCCAGCGACGAGACGGTGGCCTTCGTGCGCGAGCGCTTCCCGGAGGTGGACGTCGTCGAGGAGGAGAACCGTGGCCTCGCGTACGGATGGAACACGGGGATGGCGCGGACGTCGGGACGGTACGTGCTGCTCCTGAACGCCGACGCGTGGATGCACGACGGGGCCGTCGACGCACTCGTCGCGTTCGCAGACGCGCATCCGCGCGCGGCCGTCGTGGCGCCACAGCTTCGTAACGTCGACGGCACGCTGCAGCGCTCGGTGCGCGCGTTCCCGACCCTGTGGCGGATCGCGACCGAGTATCTGTTCGTGCGCAAGCTCGCCCCGCGCAGCCGGGCGCTGAACGCGTTCTACGCCGGCGGGTTCGACCACGACGAGCCGCGCGACGCGGACTGGATCATGGGCGCGGTCTGGTTCGTGCGCCGCGCCGCAGTCGACGAGGTCGGGCCCGCAGACGACTCGTTCTTCCTCTTCAGCGAGGAGACCGACTGGGCATACCGGTTCCACCGCGCCGGATGGCAGGTGTGGTTCGACCCGGATGCCGTCGCGACGCACGTCTACGGCGGGTCGCACCAGGGCCGGATGCTCGCGGAGAACGTCAAGAGCCAGCTGCGGTTCCTGGAGAAGCACCACGGAGCGCGGTACGCGCGTGCGGCGCGCTCGATCCTCGTCCTTGGCCTCCTCCTGCGACGGAGGCTCGACGTCATTCGCGTGCTGTGATCCTCTGGCTCCGGCTCGCGGTCGCCACCGCCGTCATCCTGCTACCCGGCTTTCTGGTCGCACGCGCGCTGCGTCTGCGCAGCGTGTCGGCCACACTGGCGTGGTCGGTCGCGCTCGTGGCCGGCGCGCTCGCGCTCACGTTCGCCGTGCACGGCTCGCTCTGGCTCACCTTCGGGCTCGACCTCGGCGTCGGCGCGGTGGCCGCGCCGTTCGCGCTCCGCCGCCGGCCGGTAGGGGAGCGGCTGCCGGGCGGCGGCCCCGTCCTTCTCACCGGCGTCGTCCTCGGTGCGCTGCTCTGGGGGATCGAAGGCGTCCTCCGCGGGGATGCCATCTTCCATCTCGGTCGCATCCGGAAGCTCGAGGACTTCGGCTCGCTGTCGCTGCGCTCGGTGGACGAGTTCAAGGACGGCGGGCTCCATCCCGGATACGCGTTCCCGCTCTGGCACGGCTGGCTTGCACTCGTCGCGAGAGTCGCGGACGTCGATCCCGCATCGGTCATCCTGCACGAGCCGAGCATTCTCGCGCCCATCGCACTGCTCGTCGCGTACGAGATGGGTTGTGCCGTGTTCCGCTCCGCATGGCTCGGCGCCGCGACGATGATCGCGCAGGTCGCGCTCATCGTGTTCGCCCCAGGATCGGGCGGCTCGTTCACATCGCTCGAGCTTCCGGGCACCGTCGCGCGACAGCTCTTCGTTCCCGTCGCCGTGACGCTCTTCTTCGCATTCGTCCGTGCGCCGTCGTGGCCGCTCGCGCTGACGCTCGCCGCGGCAGGCATGGACCTCGCCTTCGTCCATCCGACGTATGCGTCCTTCCTCGCGCTCCCTCTCATCGGGTACGCCGTCGTCCGTGCACGACGCGATCTTCGGCGCAACGTCGGCGCGCTCGTCGCGTTCGGCGCGCCCGTGCTGCTCGTGTTCGCGTGGCTCGAGCCGATCGTCGCCGAGACGCGATCGCACAATCCCAGTGCGGCCGAGCGAGCGAGCCAGCTCAAGCACTACGCGAACGATCTCGTCGTCCATTCGCAGCACGACTTCCATCTCGCGCCGAGCATGGCGTCGCGCGCAGGCGGGATCGCAGTGGCCGCGCTCCTGCTCGTCCCGCTGGCCGGTCTCGTGTCGCGGCGGCGCTGGAGCGCCTTCGTGCTCGGCGGCAGCGTGCTCGTGCTCGGGATCGAGCTCTGGTCGCTCGTGTTCCCGCATTTCTCCGACCTCGTCTCGCTGTCGCAGTCGCGGCGCGCGGTCGGCTTCATTCCGTTCGCAGTCGCGTTCGCCGGCGGCGCGGCTGTGCTTGCGCGCCTGGCCCGCCTCGCCGTCCTGCCCGTCGCCCTGGCGGCGGGAATAGCGATCCAGCTCGCCTATCCGGGCAGCGTCGGCGTCGCGGCGTGGATCGCGCTCTTCGGCGGCCTCGCGGCGATCGCGCTCACCATCGTGCGTCCGAGCCTCTCGCTCGAGCGTCCGGGGCCGCTCGCCGCGCTCGCCGTGTCCCTCTTCGCGCTCCCCGTCGTCGTCCACGGCTTCGCGCACTGGGACGCGGCCGCGACGAAGGATTCGAGCGCGCTCACGCCCGGGCTCGTCCAGTACCTCCGCCACGACGTGCCGAAGGGCTCGGTGGTCTTCGCCGACCTGGAGACGAGCTATCGCATCTCCGGCTATGCGCCCGTGTACGTCTGCGCGGCGCCGCCCGCGCACGTCGCCGACACGAAGGCGAACCGGCCGCAGGCGCGGCGCGCGTCCTGGCTCGCGTTCCTGAAGACGGGGAATCTCGCCATCCCGAGGCGATATCACGCGGGCTGGCTCGTCCTCCGTCCGCGAGAGGAAGTCGCCCGCGCCGAGGCGGAGGGGGCGCGGCCGGTCTACCGCGACGCGAGCTTCGTCTTGCTCAAGCTCTGATCGGTCGCGATGTCGAACACGGTCGACGCCGACCCGGTGTTCCCGCGCGTGTCGGATGCGAGCACGTCGAGCTCGTAGCGGCCGTCGACGAGGTTCATCCCGTGCGTGAGCCAGAAGACGAATCGCCCCTGGCGTCCGGGGAGGTTCTGCCTCGTCCCCGGTGCGTACACCGAGTCGAACTGGCTCTTCGGGTGATAGGTCGAGGAATCGACGGCGACCGTCCACGGGACGATCGCGACGCCGTCTCTCATCAGCCGCCAGCGGATGAGCGCCGGCGTCCACATCGCGTATTGCCACGGAGCGGGAGGGGCGATCGGCGGCGGGTCGTACGCCTCGACCGTCGCCTGCGTCGAGCCGTTCACGTCGTCGACGACGATCGGCCCGACGAGCGGCTTCGTCGCGTCCGCGAACGGCGTGAGCGCGCCCGGCCTGAGCGGGTTCACGTACGTCGTGCCGTCGAACTCGGCGAAGTGCACGTGCCCGAAGCCGAACCGGACGACGCCGATCTGCTCGCCGGCCTGGACGTACGAGTGCTCGGGGACGGTGCCCCGCACGTGCCAGTACGAGAACTCGTGGCCGTCGGCCTCCCGGACCGCGACCGCGTCCGAGTAGCGGAACACGGTCCCGGGCGCCACCGCGTACACCGCGGTCCCGTCGGGCACCGAGATGTCGACCCCGAAGTGGAAGGATCCGCCCATCCTCGGGTCGTCGAAGGCGCCCCGGATCGCGTGCTGCTGGTCGAACGGCTTGACCGGCCAGCTATAGGCGCGTGCGAAGGCGGGCGCACTGAGCGCCACGACGCCTGCCGCAACGACGACGATCACCCTCACCACGGACCCGCACTGACCGTAGCATCCTGTCGGTGAAACTCCTACTCGTGACGCTGTACTTCCCCCCGGCGGGCGGGGGAGGCGTCCAGCGGCCCCTCAAGTTCGCGAGCCACCTGCCCGCGC
>DASYFU010000360.1:0-8504 GCA_036498225.1 Gaiellaceae bacterium
CGCTCGAACCTCTCCGAGGACATTCCCGGCTATCTCGAGGCACCGACGAATGCGCTCGCCTATCCGTGGACGCACTTCATCGGCGGCCACATGGGCCGGCTCGGCACCCGGGACGACCTCGCCCTCCACCAGCAGTACATGGCCGACATCTCCGAGAGCTCGAGGAAGGCGATCGACGCGGTCGACCCCAGGGTCTACTTCGCGCACTACGGCGAGAACAAATGGGCCGCGGCGAAGGGCCACCTCGACGAGACCACGCGCATCGCCGCGGAGCCGGTGATCGAGAAGTACACGGGCGTGCTCGCCGGCGCCGACATCTTCACCGAGAGCACCGCGTTCTGGGTGATGGAGTCGATCCGTCTCGATCTCGGCTACGGCTCGCAGGTGCACCCCTGATGGCCGGCAGCGTCTACCGCGACCCGGCCGGCGACCATCTGCTCACGCCGGAGAACGCCGCGCTCTTCGTCATCGACTACCAGCCGTCGCAGATCGCCGCGGTGAACTCGATGGATCGCGACCTGCTACTCGCGAACATCGTCTCGACGGTGAAGACCGCGAAGGCCTTCGGGCTGCCGATCATCCATTCGACGATCAACGTCGCAACGGGACGCGGGAAGCCGACCGTGCCCGAGCTCGCCGAGCTGCTCGCCGACTACCCTCCGATCGACCGGACGACGACGAACGCGTGGGAGGACGCCGAGTTCGTCGCTGCGGTGCGCGCGACCGGTCGCTGCAAGCTGATCGCGTGCGCGTTATGGACGGAGATCTGCATGGCCTTCCCCGCGCTCGACGCCCTGCGCGAGGGCTACGACGTCTATCCGGTCGTCGACGCGATCGGCGGCACCTCCGAGGAGGCGCATCGCGCCGGCCTCGAACGGGTCGTGCAAGCCGGCGGCCACCCGGTCGGCTGGGTTGCGCTCGCAGTCGAGCTCCAGCGAGACTGGGCGAGGGAAGAGACCGTGGCCGACGTCATCGAGATCGTGCTCACCGAACGACTGCTCAAGGAGTGACGACGGCAGCCGCCGCCGATCCAACCGCGCTCGCGTTTCTCCGGAACGCCGACCCCGTGCTCGGGCGGCTGATCGACGCGCGGCCCGACTTCCGTCCGCGTGCGTGGATGGACGAGCTCCCGCCGCTCGACGCATTCGGGACGCTCATCTTCCAGGTCGCCGGCTAGCAGCTCTCCGTCAGCTCGACCCGCGCGATCATCACGCACCTGCAGGATCATTTCGGCGGGCACATGCCGTCGGCGGCCGAGCTGCTCGCCGCGGATCCGCAGGTGCTGCGCGACAGCGGCTTCTCGGTGCGCAAGGGCCAGACGCTGCGCGCGCTCGCGGAGCGGTTCGTGGACGGGCGCCTGAGCGACGAGGCGCTCGCCGGCATGACCGACGAGGAGGTCGAGGCCACGCTGACGGAGGTGTCCGGGATCGGGTTGTGGACCGCCCGCGGGTTCCTGCTCGTCGCGCTCGACCGACCCGACGTCTTTCTCTCGGGCGACCTCGCGCTCCGGCGCGCGATGCAGCGCGCGTACGGCTTCGATCACCTCCCGACCGAAGCCGAAGTCGCCGAGGTGTCGGATCGCTGGAGGCCGTATCGGAGCCTCGGCGTGAGCTACCTGTTCGCGTCCGAGTACGACGGGGCGCCGTGATCTGATTTCAACCGGTCGCCGCCGCGACACCGACCGACTCAGCTGCCTTCTCGATCAGGGCGGCGACGTCGCCAGGATGGGAGACCATCGCGAGATGGCCCGAGGGGACCTCGACGGTGGTCGCCCCCATTCGCGTCGCGAACTGCCGCTCCGCGTCGGGCGGGATCGCCTCGTCGCTCTGCCCGACGAGATACCACGACGGCAGCGACTTCCACGCCGGCTCGCCCATCACGTCGGTGAACGCGGACGACGCGAGCGGCTGCTGCACGGCGTACAGCACGCGCGCACGCTTCGGGTCGACGCCGGAGGCGAAGTGATCGACGAAGTCGTCCTCCGAGAGCCAGCCGTATCCGCGCGAATCGGTGAAGAGATGCGCGAGTGCGGGCGTCACGGGTCCCTGTGAGAGAAGCGCCCCGAGCGACTCGCCCGCGTCGAGACCGAAGGCGGCGATGTAGACGAGGCCGACGACGTTCGCCGTGTCCGAGCCGAGCGCGGTGATGACCTGGCCGCCGTACGAGTGTCCGACGACGATCGTCGGGCCATCCAGGAACTCGAGCACCTCGCGCAGCCGCGCGACGTCGTCGGAGAGCGAGGTCAGCGGGAACTGGGGCGCCCGCACGTGGAAGCCCTCCGCCTGGAGACGTTCGACGACGCCGCTCCAACAGGACCCGTCGGCCCAGGCGCCGTGGACGAGAACGATGTTCGGACGACCGTTCATCTGTGCCACTCCCTTTTTCGACTTGGGGGAACCTCGAGTGTCACTGCCTGCCCCACCTGTCCACATCGCATGAACCTGCGATCTGAAAGCACAATGGACCGATGCCGACAGTCCATGGGCGGGATGCTGAGCTCGCGCTGATTCGAGCCGAGCTCGAGCGTCTCTCCGGGGGTGCCGAAGCCGTCGTCATCGTCGAGGGCGCTGCCGGGATGGGCAAGAGCCGGCTGCTCGCGGAGGTGTCGGCCATCGCCCGCGACCTCGGCCTCAGAGTCGGCCACAGCGCGGCCGATTCGAGCGAGACCATGGTCGAGCTTGCGACGCTGCTGGCGGCGCTGTTCGACGGAGCGGAGCCGCTGCTCGATCCCGCCGAGCTCGCCACGCTGCATGCGCAGCCCGAGCAACGCTTCTGGCTGCTGCGAGACCTGCAGGCGCTGCTCGAGCGTGCCGCGCTCGAGTCCCCGCTTCTGATCGCGATCGACGACGCTCACTGGGCAGACCGCGGGACGATTGCCGCGATTCGCACGCTGCCGATGCGACTCATGGGACTGCCGATCGCATGGGTGATTGCGCTTCGTCCGCCGCGCGAGGCGACGCCGCTCGTGCAGGCAGTCGAACAGCTGACGCACGAAGGGGCGCGCACCGTCGTTCTCGGCCCGCTCGACGACGCCGCGGTTGCGCAACTGGCGGCCGACATGCTCGCCGGGCCGCCGGACGCGGCGATTCTCGAGCTCCTCGCCGCTGCGGAGGGCAGTCCTTTCATCGTCGTCGAGACGCTGCTCGGATTGCAGGAAGAAAACCCCAGGCGAATGCAGATGAAGATGCGGGAACGGCTGGGCCGACTCTCCGACGACGCGAGCGACGCCGTCACCGTCGCCGCGTCGCTCGGTCGAACGTTCACCTTCGACGAGCTGGCGCGCACGCTCGGGCGGCCGGCCTCGGACCTCCTCGCACCGATCGACGAGCTGCTCGAAGCGAACCTGCTCGTCGAGCGCGACGAGAAGCTCGCCTTCTGGCACGACATCACGCGCGAAGCAGTCCGCGCCAGCGTGCCGGTCACCGCCCGCCGAGCGCTCGACCGCCAGGCTGCGGGCGTCCTGCTCGAAGCCGGGGCGCTGCCGGTCGAAGTCGCGGCCCAGCTCGCGGCAAGCGCGGAGCCGGGCGACGAGGTGGCGATCGACACGCTCCTTCGTGCGGCGAAGGCGCTGGTCACGACCGATCCGGAGACCGCCGCCCAGTTCGGCCGGCGCGCGCTGGAGATCGCACCCGTCCACCATCCACAACGGGGAGAGATCGTCGGCACGACGGCGATCGCGTTGCACATCACGGGCAACAGCGAGGAAGCGATCGCATTCGCCGACCGCGCGCTCCGCGAGACCTTGCCGGCCGTTCAGGAAGCAGAAGTCCGCCTCAGCATCGCCGGCATGTTCGCGATCTCGCCCGAGATCCGAATCGGCGCCGGACGGCTCGCACTGAACCTGCCCGACCTCCCAGAGACCCTGCGCGCGCGTCATCTCGCGTGCCTCTTCCACAACATCGTCACCGCCGGTCGCCTCGACGAGGCGCGTGCAGTGCTCGCGGAAACTCGCGCAGCGGTCGAGTCCGCCGACGATGCTCGAGCGACGTTCACGCTCCGCGTCGCCGAGAGCGCGCTCGAATACGCCGACGACCGATTCGACCGGTCACGCGAGTTCATCACCGAGGCGTATCGCGACGGGATCTTCGCCGGCGACGACCAGCGGCTCCGTCTCGCGCACATGTGGCACGGCGAGCTGTTGAGCGCCGCTGACCGGTACGACGAAGCTCTGGCGATCGCGGCGGACGGTCTCGCCGCCGCGCAGCGCGACCGGCAGGGCTGGGCCTACAACATGTTCGAGACCTGGCATGGCCGGATGCTCCTGCGGACCGGACGGCTCTCCGAGGCGCGCGCCGTGCTCGAGGGCCGTTTCGCCCTCGAGGACGGCACCCATGCGGCCGGCGTGCTCGACGCAGCCGGCATCGTCGCGCTCGGGCGACTGGCCGTCCACACCGGCGACACTCGTCAGGCTCGCCGGCTCGGCAGCATCGCGCAGATCATGCTCGAGCAGGGCACGCCCGCGGTGCAGCGTCACGCAGCGTGGCTGCTCGCGATCTTCGCCACCGCGGGAGAAGACGTCGAAGCGGCACGGCGATGGTTGCACGCGCAGGCTGGGCCGCCCTTGCCGCGGTTTCCATTCGACATCGCCGACGACGTGCTGCTCGCGCGGATCGCGCGTGACACACAGGACGACGCGCTCGCACAGCTTGCGCTCTCCACGAGCCGGCGGAGAGCGGATCGCAACCCGGGCATCCAGTCGATCGCCGCCACGGCGGCGCACGTGCGCGGCCTGCTCGAGCGGAACCCGGACGATCTCCGCGAGGCGATCGCGCTCTTCGAGCTCGCACCGCGACCGCTCGAGCTTGCGGCCGCACTCGAAGACCTCGGCGTTGCGCTGATCGAGAGCGACCGCGAAGCCGCCGTCGAGATGCTCGACCGCACCCTGGCTCTCTACACAGAGCTGGGAGCGACGTGGGGCGCCCGCCGGGTCCGCAGCCGCCTTCGTGAGCTCGGCGTTCGGCGGCGCCTCGTCGCCGCCGAGCCGGAGACGAACGGCTGGGCGGCGCTGACCACGTCGGAAGTGACCGTCGCACGCCTCGTCGCCGACGGTCTGACGAATCGCGAGGTCGCCGAACGCCTCTTCGTCTCGCCCCACACAGTGAACAGCCATCTCCGTCACGTGTTCTCGAAGCTCGGCATCACCTCGCGCGTGGAACTGGCGCGACTCGCGCACGATCACGAAATGGCGTGACCGTGTGATGCCGCGGGTCGCGGCGGCATGAGACCCTCGGCTCAGCCGGATGAGCAGCGACGTGATCATCGGGCACGACGGGAAGCCACGCTGCGCCTGGGTGGGCGCGGGCGACACCGCCTTCGTTCGGTATCACGACGAGGTCTGGGGCGCGCGCACATACGAAGAGTCCGCGATGTTCGAGGCGCTCACCCTCGGCGTGTTCGAGGTCGGGTTGAGCTGGTCGATCGTGTTCGGGAAGCGCGACGCGTTCCGCAAGGCATTCAGGGATTTCGACGTCGCCCGAGTCGCAGCCATGACCGCGCGAGACGTCGATCGACTCGTCCAGGACGCCTCGATCATTCGCAACCGGGCCAAGATCGAGGCGACCGTCGAGAACGCGCGCGCGATGATGACGGCGTCGCCGAGCCTCGTGTCGCTCGCGAAGTCCTACGAGATCACCCGCAAGCGGGCGCCGCGCTCCGTGGCCGACTTGCCCAAGTCGACGCCGCACGCCGAGGCGTTCGCGAAGCAGTTGAAGTCGCAGGGGTACCGCTTCGTCGGACCGACGAGCGTCTACGCGTTCATGCAGAACGTGGGAGTGGTCAACGACCACGTCCATGGATGCTTCCGCGCGACCGACTACGAGATGGCGTGATCGTGCGATGCTGCAAGCCGCGGCGTCGTGGCAGGCTCGTCCGGTCATGCCGATGATCGACGTCTACGCCGCCGAGGGCACGTTCGCGGACAGGCACGCGCTCGCGCAGAGCCTCGCGCAGGCCGTGATGCGCTGGGAGCAGGTGCCGCCGATTCCCCTCTTCTCCGACAACACCGCCGCCTTCGTCCACGATCTTCCTGCTGACGCGATAGCCAACGCCGCCGGGGCCGGGAACTACGTCCGCGTCCAGGTCCTCACGCCCGTCGACGTACTCGACCGCGCGAAGCAGCTCGGCGTCGTCAAGGAGCTGACGGAGATCGTCGCCGCCGCGGCCGGCGACCCGAGCTACGCCGAGCGGACGTGGGTGCTCATAACCGAGTCGCCCGAAGGCGGCTGGGGCATCGCCGGGCACGCGAATACGAACGCCGACATAGCCGCCTCCGCCAGGGCCGCGCTCGACACAGCCTGAGGGCGCGGCGGTACTCTCGCCCGATGGGTGGTCCCGGGAGCCCGTCGTTGTCCGGCTCGCAGCTCGCGACCCTCGCCGCGGTGGGCGCAGAGCGGAGCGCAAATGTCGGCGACGTGCTGTTCCGCGTCGGCGATGCGACGTACCCGTTCATCGCCATTCGCGAGGGCGAGGTCGCCATCCTCGACGCGGCCGGCAACGAGATCGTCCGCCACGGAGCGTCCAGCTTCCTGGGCGAGCTGAACCTGCTCTCCGGCCAGACCGTCTTCCTGACAGCGGTCGTGACGAAGCCGCTGCGCTACGTCGCGGTCGACCGCGACGCGCTGCGTGCGCTCCTCTTCGACGACGGACAGCTCAGCGATCTCGTCCTCTCGACGTTCATCAGTCGCCGCGAAGCGCTCCAGCGCGTCGAAGGGATCGGCCTCGAGATCGTCGGGCCGCACTCGTCCGAGACGACGATGCAGATGCTCGACTTCGCGCGCGCGAACCGGCTCCCGTTCACCTGGCACGAGACTGCGCCGCCGGACGGGACGGAGCCCCCGCTCGTGCGACTCCCGGGCGGCGTCGAGCTGATCCACCCCACTCGAGGCGAAGTGCTGCGCGCCCTCGGGATCGGACGCGAGCTCGCACCGCGCGAGGAGGTCGACCTGCTCGTCGTCGGCGGCGGCCCCGCCGGCCTCGCCGCCGCTGTCTACGGCGCGTCGGAAGGGCTCGACACGCTGATCGTGGAGAGCACGGCGCTCGGCGGCCAGGCGGGATCGTCGCGCAGGATCGAGAACTACCTCGGCTTCCCGGCCGGGATCAGCGGCACCGAGCTGACCAGTCGCGCCGTCAGCCAGGCGCGCAAGTTCGGCGCCAGGCCCGCGACGCCCTTCCGGGCGATCTCGCTCGAGCCCGGCAACGGACGACACGTCGTGCGACTCGAGGAAGACCACGAGGTCGCGGCGCGCGCCGTCGTGCTCGCGACCGGCGCCGCCTACCGGCGGCTTCCTCTCGACGGTCTCGCCGAGTACGAAGGCACGAGCGTCTTCTACGCCGCCGGCCCGCCCGAGGCGCAGCTGTGCGGCGCCGCGCGTGTCGCAGTCGTCGGCGGCGGCAACTCCGCCGGACAGGCCGCAGTCTGGCTCGCTCGCGGCGGCGCTCTCGTCACGCTGCTCCACCGGCGCGCCGACCTGAGCGAGACGATGTCCGAGTATCTGATCCGCGAGCTCGACCGCTACGGCGTCGCCGTCCGCGACCGCAGCGAGATCGCCGCCCTGCACGGCACGGACGGCCGGCTGGCGAAGGTCACGCTGACGAGCGGCGAGCGCCTCCCGTTCTCCTTTCTCTTCTTCTTCCTCGGCGCGCAGCCGTGCACGGAATGGCTCGACGACTCCGTCGCTCGCGCTGCCGACGGATTCATCCTGACCGGCGACGCCGCCGGCGCCGACTACGTGCTCGAGACGAGCGTCCCCGGGATCTTCGCCGCCGGCGACGTCCGCTCGGGCTCGACGAAGCGCTGCGCCGCCGCCGTCGGCGAAGGATCGATGGCCGTGCAGCTCGTCCACGCGCATCTCGCGGCTTCCGCAGCGCGCGTGGGTTAAGCGCACGTTCACGCCGCAGGAGGCGCGCCCCCAGCCGAGAACACGGACGCGAGAGTGTCGACGGCGCACGCAGCTGACGGAACGAGCGAGCTCGAGCGTCGCCGCGTCCAGCTGCACGGCGCCTTCGGCAACGACGGTTTCGGGCGCCTCGCCGAGAAGGCCGCGAGGTTCTTCGGCACGCCGCAATACATCGTCGGTCAGACCATCGCGGTGCTCGCCTGGGTCGTCCTGAACTCGACCCAGCTTCACCTCGGGTTCGCGTGGGATCTCTACCCGTTCATCGCGCTGAACCTGCTCTTCTCACTGCAGGCGGCGTACGCGGCGCCGCTGATCCTCCTCGCCCAGACGCGACAGGCCGACCGGGACAAGCTGCACTCCGACCACATCGAGAAGAGCCACAGCCGGCTCGAGCGAGCGGCGAAGATGGAGACCGACAGGCTTCTCGAGCTCGTCCAGTCGAACAACGACCTCACGGCGCAGGACAAGCAGCTGACCGAGGAAGTCGCCGAGCTGGTCAGACAGATCCACGCGCTTCTCACCGAGCAGCACCGGTAAACCCACGCGCCCGATCAGATCGTGGTATAGTGAACCTATTGGTTCAGTATTCTACCACCGTCGACCGCGCCT
>DASYFU010000361.1:0-1602 GCA_036498225.1 Gaiellaceae bacterium
CGCAGCGCGGTCGAACAGGCCGTCCAGCACCTGCGTTTTCTCGGTCACGAGCGCATCGGCATGGTGCTGGGCGCCGTCGACCACGTCCCGTCCGCGCGCAAGCTCGCCGCCTTCCAGGAGCTGGGAGGAGACGCTGAGCTCGTCGAGCGCGGGATGTTCTCGATGGAAGGCGGCCAGGCCGCCGGCTCCCGGGTCCTGCGCCGGGGAGCGACCGCGGTCATCTGCGCGAGCGACGTCATGGCGCTCGGCGTCGTCCGCGGCGCCCGACGCGACGGCCGCGACGTCCCCGGCGAGGTCTCCGTCGTCGGCTTCGACGACTCCCTCTTCATGAGCTGCACCGACCCGCCGCTGACGACCGTGCGCCAGCCGATCGAGGCGATGGGGCGGGGCGCAGTGGCGACGCTCATGAGCCAGATCGGCGGCGCGCCGGTCTCGACGGAGGAGCTGCTCTTCGCCCCGGAGCTCGTCGTCCGCGGCTCCACGGGCCCGATCGCAGCGGTCGCATCGCTGAGGAGCGCAGCCGCCCGGGACTAGCGCTTGCAAGTTTCTTGCAAGATTGCATCGGGATCTTGCAATTCCTTGTCGAGTGTGCCAAGCTCCCGCGCCATGGAAGTCCGCGAGGCCGAAGCCGGCCCCACGCAGGAGCAGCGGCCTACGCGCGTCGGCTGGTGGCGCGACGCGGTCGTCTACCAGGTGTACGTCAGGAGCTTCGCGGACGCGAACGGCGACGGGATCGGCGACCTCGCCGGCGTGCGCGAACGGCTTCCCTATCTGCGCGACCTCGGCGTCGACGCCCTCTGGTTCAACCCGTGGTACCCGTCGCCGATGGCGGACAGCGGGTACGACATCTCCGATTACCGCTCGATCGACCCCGCGTTCGGCACCCTCCTCGAGGCGGAGCGTCTGATCGGTGAGGCACGCGCGCTCGGCATCCGGACGATCGTGGACATCGTCCCGAACCACGTGTCCGACCAGCACCCGTGGTTCCGGGCGGCGCTCGCATCGGCGCCCGGGTCACCCGAGCGTGCGCGCTTCTGGTTCCGGCCCGGCTCGGGCGCAAACGGCGACTCGCCGCCGAACGGATGGCAGTCGATCTTCGGCGGTTCGGCGTGGACCCGCACGGAGGACGGCGAGTGGTACCTCCACCTGTTTGCGCCCGAGCAGCCGGATCTGAACTGGACGCATCCCGACGTCTCGGCGGAGCACGAGGACGTTCTGCGCTTCTGGTTCGATCGCGGCGCGGCGGGCGTTCGCATCGACTCGGCCGCACTGCTCGTCAAGGATCCCGAGCTGGCCGACGAGGTTCCGCACGCCGGGCCCGGCGAGCATCCCTTCACGGATCGCGACGCGCTGCACGACATCTACCGGCGCTGGCGCGCGATCGCGGACAGCTACGAGGAGCCGCGCGTACTGGTCGGCGAGGTCTGGCTGCCTGACGCGGAGCGCTTTGCCCGCTATCTGCGGCCGGACGAGCTGCACACGGCGTTCAACTTCGACTTCCTCGCGTGCCCGTGGGAGTCCGGGCCGATGCGCACGCCGGCGACGCCGCGCTCGAACCAGAAGCGCAGGATCTCCTCGTGCTCGGCCCAGACCTCGCGGCGC
>DASYFU010000362.1:0-2389 GCA_036498225.1 Gaiellaceae bacterium
ATCTTCCACGGCGCCGGTGCGCTCATGTACTACGACGGCGCGAACCTCAACGCCGTGTGCGGCATCTCGCGCCCAGGCGACATGGGCTTCGACATCGTCCACATCAACCTGCACAAGACGTTCTCGCAGCCGCACGGCGGCGGCGGGCCCGGCGGAGGGCCGGTCGCGGTGCGGAAGATGCTCGAGCCGTTCCTGCCGGTGCCCGCGGTCGTGCGCCGCGACGGCGGCACGTTCGGGCTCGACTACGAGCGGCCGAAGTCGATCGGCAAGGTGCGCGGGTACACCGGGCCGTTCGGCGTCTTCGTTCGCTCGTACGCGTACATCCGCATGTACGGGCCGCGCCTGCGCGAGATGTCGGAGACCGCGGTGCTGAACGCGAACTACATGCTCGCGCGGCTGAAGGACGTCTACGTCCTGCCGTTCGACCGGCTGTGCATGCACGAGTTCGTCCTGTCGGCGCGCACGCTGAAGCGCGACCACGGCGGGACCGCGCTCGACGTCGCGAAGCGGCTGATGGACTACGGCTTCCATCCGCCGACGGTCTACTTCCCGCTGATCGTCCCCGAGGCGCTGATGATCGAGCCGACCGAGACGGAGCCGAAGGAGACGCTCGACGCGTTCTGCGACGCGATGCTCGAGATCGCCCGCGAGGCCGCGGAGGACGTCTCGCTCCTGAAGGAAGCGCCGCACGACCGGCCCGTCCGACGTTTGGACGAGGTGCGCGCGGCGAAGAATCCGGTCGTGAAGTACGCGTTCGAGCAGGCGCCCGTCGCGTGAGGCTCGCGCTCGCCGCGGCTGCAGCGGTCGTCGCCGCGACGCTCGCGGACGACCTGCTCGCGCCGAGTCGTCTCTCGCATGCCCGTTCGCCGCTCGGTCTCGCGGGGGCAGGTGCGCTCGCCGTTGCGCTGCTCGTTCTCGTGCCCCGGGCGCGCTCGGCCGCGATGTCGCTCGGCGGGGGGATCGCCGCCGGCGGAGCCGCCGCGACGCTCATCGCCGGCGTGGCGTGGCGCGACGGCGTGCCCAATCCACTTGTCCGCGGCGGGATCGCCTTCAATCTCGCCGACCTCGCGATCGGCGCCGGAGACGCGCTGCTCCTGGCCGTAGCCCTGTTCCACGGCTGGCGCAACCGCGCCAGGCTTGCTCAGCCGATTTAGTCGAATCCGGGTTGCGGCGTTCGTCGTCCTCCCGACAACCGCGACCAAGGAGCGACCATGAAGTATCTGCTGCTCGTGTGCTGGGACCGAGAGGCGATGGATCGACAGGACGAGCCGGACGAAGGCGAGCCGGAGGGGTTCCCGTGGCTGGACGAGCTCCAGGCGCGCGGAGCCTGGCTCATCGGCGACCAGCTGGCGCCGCCGCGGCGTGCGCGATCGGTCCGCGTCCGGGAAGGGAAGCAGCTCGTCACGGACGGCCCGTTCGCCGACACGAAGGAGGCCGTCGGCGGCTTCGACCTGATCGAGGCGGACAGTCTCGAGGAGGCGGTGGAGATCGCCGCCGGCCATCCGGTCGCGGCCCTGGGGACGATCGAGGTCAGGCCGTTGTTGCACGCGGGCGGCTGACCCGGCGCTTCGGCGACGCGGCGAGCTGACCGCACGCGGCCTCGATGTCGCGGCCGCGCGTGAGCCTCACGGTGACGGGCACGTGCGCGCGCTCGAGCTCCTCGCGAAAGCCGGCGATGCGGTCGCGCGACGAGCCGTCGTACATCCCCGTCGGGTTGTACGGGATGAGGTTGACCTTGAAGCCCTCGCGTCCGAGCACGGATGCGAGGGCGCGCGCCTGCGCGCGCGAGTCGTTCACGCCGGCGAGCATCACGTACTCGACGAAGACACGGCGACGCCGCTTCTCGAAATAGCGACGGCACTCGGCGACGACGTCGCGGAGCGGAAAACGGTCGTTCACGGGCATGATCGTCGAGCGGAGATCGTCGTCGGCCGCGTGCAGCGAGAGCGCGAGGCGGATCGGCTCGTCCACTTCGTCGACGAAGCGCGTCAGGCCGGGGAGCCAGCCGACGGTCGAGATGGTCGTACGCCGGTGCGTCACGCCGACGTCGGGCAGCAGGCGCGCGGCCTCGACGACGGCGTCGAAGTTCAGCATCGGCTCGCCCATGCCCATGAAGACGACGTGATCGATCGGCTCGACCCGGCGGAAGTGGAGCGCCTGGTCGAGCATCTCGCCGGCGCTGAGGTTGCGGCGGAACTGCATCTGCCCGGTCGCGCAGAACGTGCAGGTGAGCGGGCAGCCGGACTGCGACGAGACGCACACCGAGCGGCGTCCCGAGCGGTAGCGCATCAGCACGGCCTCGACCGCATGGCCGTCGGTCGTGTGGAAGAGCACCTTGAGCGTGCCGTCGCGCGCGAGCGTCTCCCGGACGACCTCGAGCGACGAGAAC
>DASYFU010000363.1:0-2086 GCA_036498225.1 Gaiellaceae bacterium
GCGGCGACGACGATCGCGGTCTCGTACGGCGCGCGGAACCCGCCGATCGCGGGCACGACCGCGATGGCGATGCCCGGCGCGAGCACGGACGCGCTGCCGTACACGCCTTGCTGGAAGGGCGAGCCGCCGCGCGCGCGGATGTAGTCGCTGCCGGACACGAACGCGATCCCCGTGCCGAGCCCGACGACCGCGCGGCCGGCGAACGCGAGCGCCACCTCCGGAGCGGCGAGCGAGATCGCGTTGCCGGCCGCGATCACGATGAGGCCGGCGAGCGCCGAGCGCTGCGCGCCGAAGCGATCGGCCATGCGACCGCCCGGGATCTGCATCGCCATGTGCACGACGAACTGCACGGTGACGAAGAGGCCGACCGTCGCCAGCCGGACGTCGTACGCGTACGACAGCCGGGTCGCAACCGCGCCGAGTGAGGCGATGTTCCACCCCACCGCGGCGCCGACGCCGAAGCCGCCGATGGCTGCCCGCCGATCCACGGCAGCGAGCCTAAGCTAGGCCACCGTGGGCACGTTGATCTACTCGACGATCGCGTCGCTCGACGGCTACGTGGCCGATGCGAACGGCAACTTCGACTGGGCCGCGCCCGACGACGAGGTGCACGCGTTCGTGAACGACCTCGAGCGGCCGATCGGCACGTACCTCTACGGCCGCCGGCTGTACGAGGTGATGGCCACGTGGGAGACGCTCGAGGACGGGCGGCCCGCGATGCGCGACTTCGCCGACCTCTGGCGCTCCGCGGACAAGGTGGTCTACTCGACGACCCTCGATGCGGCGCCGACGGCGAGGACTCGTATCGAGCGATCGTTCGATCCGGACGCGGTGCGCCGGATGAAGGCCTCCGCCGAGCGCGACATCAGCATCGGCGGGCCGGGCCTCGCGGCGCACGCGATCGCAGCGGGACTCATCGACCAGTACCGGTTCTTCCTAACGCCCATCGTCGTCGGCGGAGGCACGCATGCGCTTCCCGACGGCGCGCACGTCCGGCTCGAGCTCGACGACGAGCGCCGCTTCGCAAGCGGCGTCGTCTACCTGAGCTATCGCGCGCGCTAGCTCCGGCTCAGTGGTGGGCGCGTTCGAGCACGACGACCGGGATCTCACGGTCGGTCTTCGTCTGGTACTCGTCGTAGTGCGGCCACATCTTGTTCATCTGCTTCCAGAGCCGCTCGCGTTCCTCGCCCTCGGCCGTGCGCGGATGCGCGTGGAACTTCTCGCCCTTGATCTGCACGTCGACGTGCGGATTCTTGAGAATGTTGCGGTACCAGCCGGGATGCTCCGGCGCGCCGCCCTTGGAGGCGACGATCACCGGGTTGCCGCCGTCGAGGTCGAAGATGAGCGGCGTCGTCGTCGGGCTGCCTGTGTTCCGGCCGTAGGTGGTCAGCAGCAGGATAGTCGAGCCTTCGCGCCAGAGGTAGCCCTCTTCGCCGTCGGTCTCCTGATAGCGCTGAACGTGTTCCTGTCCGAAGAGCGTCATGTGAGCACCTTAGACGCCAGAGCGTCGAGCGCGCGAACCGACAGCTCCAGGTGCTCCTCCTTCGTGTCCTCGAGGTTCGTGTGCGAGAGCCCGCGCAGGGACTGGACGAAGACCATCACGGTCGGCACGCCGGCCCGCGCGACCTCTGCCGCGTCGTGCAGCGGCCCGCTCGGCAGGTGATGCGACGTGCCCGCCACCTCGCGGATCGACTCGTCCGCGAGCTCGATCAAACCGTTGTCGAACAGGATCGGCTCGATGTTCCAGATCCGAGCCCACGACACCTCGATGGTCTCCTCGTCCGCGAAGCGCCGCGATGCCGCCTCGGCGTTGCCCAGCAGCTCGGCGAGCTGCGCCGCGTCGAGATGGCGCTGGTCGAGGAGGCACTCGGCCGTCTCGACGACCGACGTGACGATGCCCGGCTTGCAGACGACGCCGCCCATCGTGCAGACGGCCCCGCCGCCGACCCGCTTCGCGATCTCGCGCAGCTCGAGCTCCAGCTTCGCGGCGCCGGCGAGCGCGTCGCGGCGCTTGTCCATCGGCGTCGATCCCGCGTGCGCCGCCTGGCCCGTGAACGTGACGAGGTGCCGCTCGACGCCGAACGTG
>DASYFU010000364.1:0-5639 GCA_036498225.1 Gaiellaceae bacterium
GCCGCGAGATCGATCCGCGCCGCGTCGGCTACGTCGCGCTCACGGGCCTCGTCGTGCTCGCGGGAGCGGTCGCGATCCGCAGCAGCGATCTGAGTGCGTTCCGCCGCTTCGTCGACTCGGCGCCTGCGAAGTCGCAGTCGAGCGCCGACCGCACGCCGTCGTACGCGCACCGAACGCTGCTCTCCTGGCTCGGGTACGAGATCTGGAAGGACCACGCGATCCTCGGCGTCGGCTGGGAGGGAACGACGGAGCCGGCCGTGTTCGAGCCCTATATCCCGGCGGCGCACCGCCGCTTCCCGAACGAGACGCCGCTCGCGTTTCCGTCGCCGACCCGGCGCTACGGCGTCCAGGACGCCTGGATCGAGGCGGCCGCGGACCTCGGCGTCGTCGGCTTCGTCCTGTGGGCCGCGATGTTCGTCGCCGGAGGGTGGCTGGCAGCACGGGAGGCGCTCGCCCGCGGCAGCGCCACTGCTCTCTACGCGGCCTCGGCGATCGGCCTGCTCGTCTGGCTCTGGGTGGCGCAGGGCTTCTACGCCGGGATCCCGCTCGACGCCCTCACGTGGCTCGTCTTCGGCGCTGCAGCGCTACGCGGTGACGGCGCCGAGGTCGAGGGTCGCCGTCTGGCCGGCTGAGTTCGTCGCCGCCACCGTCGCGTCCCATGTGCCCGTCGGAATCGTCACCTGCGCGGTGCCGGACGTCGGCTGCTGACCGAGGTCGACCGTCTGCGGCGCATTCGCACCGGTCGGATCGACGAGCTGGAGGACGAGGTGAACGGACGGTGTGCCCGGATCGTCCGACTGCCAGGTGAGCGCCGACCCCGAGAGCTCGGCTTGGAGGCTCTGGGGCGGGCCGGTGTCCCACGCGACGACGAGCGGCGCGAGCTGCACGCGCGCCCGCCTGCCGACGTAGCTGATCGCGGATACGGTGAGGGGATACGTGCCCGGCGCGAGCGTGGGCGGCGGCGTCCACGTGAGCACGTGGGTGCCGCGGCTCCAGCGATACGTCAGCACCTTGCCGCCGACGACGAGCGTCACCGACGAGCGCTGCGACAGCGTGATCGGGATCGATGCGGTGTCGAGCCATCCGTCCAGCGGCTGCGGATAGAGCGTCGGCGGCGGCGTCCCCTCCACGATCTTCGGCGCGCCGAGGTAGTCCTGGAAGCGCTGCGCCGCGTCGACCCAGTACGGATCCGTCGTCTGCGCGGCGACCTTCGACAGCAGCTCCGTGACGAACTGCTCGTAGCCGAGCGACGCGTACGCGCCGCGCAGCGCGTACAGCGACCAGTCCCCCGTGTCGAAGCGCGGGAAGAGCGTCCTCGCCGCGGCGAGCATGCGCTGCGCGAGAGCCGCTGCGTCCGGGTTTCCCGTCGTCCGTGCGTATTCGCTCAGCGAAACGATCGTCTGCAGCTGCGCATTGAGGATGACCTCGCGGTCGAAGCCGTACAGGCGAATCCACGGCCCGGCCGGCGTATCGAGCGTGAGCGGCGGCACGGCTGCGTATGCGCGCGCCGCCGCAGCCGTCAGCTGCGGGTCGTCGAGGAACGCGCCGGCGCGTGCGAGTGCCTGCGCAGCGAGCGCCTCCGCCATCCCCGAGGCCCAGGGCGGTCGCCCGGCGCCGAACGAGAACGAGTACTCCCAGATCAGGCGATGCCCGCGCGGGATCGCGCGCTCGAGCAACGCGTTCGCCAGTGCCTGCGTCTTCTCCACGTCGTGCGACGAGGCGGCGTTCGCGAGCGCGGAGAAGCTCGCAAGCGGATGGAACTCGAGGCCCTTGTACGGGAACCAGCGGTAGACGACTCCCTCGCCGTCGCTGACGTCGACATGCGTGTCGGGAACGCGATGCGTCTCGAAGTACGCGAGGTTCTGCTCCAGCTGTCCGAAGAGCGCCAGCGCGCGCGGCGACGTGTAGGAGTCCCACAGCGTGGTCAACTGCGCGACTTGCGACACGACAATGCGCGCACGCAGCGGTGGAAGGCGCCGCTCGTCCCAGAGCGCGCGATTGACGTCGCGCCGGTAGCGCGCGGCGTCCGCCGGCTTCAGCCAGTGCTGCGTGAGCCCGTACGCGATGCCACGGAGCAGGAGCTGGCCGCCCGTCGTCCCACGCGCTGAAGCCGCCGGGGCCCATATGAGCGCGAGCACCGCTGCGGCGACCACCGCCGCCCTGGCGGTGATGTTCGAAAGCCGTCGCATCAGTTCGATCGCCACCCGCCGACCGGTAACAGACGAGGGCGCGGCAGCTTTGTCAGGGGACTCTGAGGACGCCGATGCCGTAACGCGGACGGTTCGCCGCGATGCGCTCTTCGGTGGCGAAACGCTGGCGGAGCTCCGACCAAAGCTGAGGCACACCATGCGGTTGATCAGGCTCGATGTCATGAAATGCGATAAGGCCACCCGAGCGAACCAGCGGGCTCCAGAGCTCAAAGTCACGTCTCACGCCGTCATACCCGTGGTCGCCGTCGATGAAGAGAAAATCGACAGGGCGATCCCCGAGCAGCTTGGTGACGCGTTCGCGTGTGCCTGGGGATTGTGAATCCGCGGGCATGACGAGCTCGATCCGCTGCCGTGCGCGCGCAAGCCCCCGTCGCACGAGCGCGTAGGCCGAAAACCGGCCGAGAAGGCCCAGCGGCCGCATGTCGACAGCGACGAGGGTGGCGTCGGGAGCCGCGACCCATGTCCAGAGGAAGAGCGTCCCACCCTCGTCAGTTCCAATCTCGACGATTACAGAGGGCTGAACTTCCTCGACGATCTCGAGCAGCCACAGGATCTCCTCCGTCGACTGCGTCGGGCGCAGTCGACCGCCGAACCAGGCGAGATCGCGCGCGAGTGAAAGGACGTCGGAGCGCGGCAAGTCGGACGGGAGGCTCCGAATCCGGCGTCGAACGCGAAGCGCCTCACTGAGCATGCGTGGATACCGCGTTGCGTGGAGCGCCAACGCGCGAGCGCCTCGTCGGCGGTTCGTTGCTTCATCCACCGCGCTCACGCTCGTCACATTAGCCGCCAGCCGGCGGAAACGATGCGGCGCTCAGCGCAGCGCGCGGGCAGGCTCGACGGCATAGAGCTCTGAGTAGCCGTGGAAGAGGAGGCGCATTCCGTTGCCGCTGACCGGGACGTAGTGCCCGTGGGGAAAATCGAGTCGAACCCGTCCGCTGCGCGCGTCGACGCCGACGATGCGGCCCGAGAAGCTACCCGCGTACGCGACGCCGGCGACGACGACCGCCGCGCCGGATATCGGCCCTCCCGTCCCGACGCGCCAGAGCGCGCCTCCGCTGGCGGCCGAGACTGCGTAGAAGGTGCCGTTGTACGAGCCGAAGAACACGCGTCCGTCCGCCACTGCCGGCGACGAGTACACGTATGCGCCGGTGGAGACGCGCCAGAGGTACCGGCCGCCCGTCGAGAATGCCGTCAGCGAACCTCCCGTGGACGACGGCACGAAAACGCGTCCGTGCGATGCAGCTGGTGTGCCGTACACGCGTCCGTCGACGCGCCGCACCCAGCGCGTTGCGCCAGTGCCCCACGACAGCGCCCAGATGCGTCCTCCGTAGTCTCCGATGAACAGCCGTCCGCCGTACAACGAGGCGCTCGAGGTGATCTTGGCGCCGAGCGCGCGCGTCCACCGGACGCGCATGCCGTGGAGGTCGAGCGCCACGACTCGGCCGTCCCACGTGCCGAAGTAGTCGACGCCGTCGCGCACGACCGGTGACGATTCGAGCGGGGATCCGACGGAGTAGCTCGACCGGATTGCGCCGTTCGCGCGGTCGAGCAGGTACACGTGCCCGTTCATCGAGTGGACGACGAGCAGGCGACCGAACACGGCGGGCGAGGACGCCATTTCACCGCGCGGCGTCGACCGCCGCCAGATCACGTGGCCGGTGTGCATCGAGATCGCAAAGACCGTCCCGCCCCGGTTGCCGATGTACGCGACACCCGAGTCCACGACTGCGGGGAACTCGAGCAGCCCATCGAGCGGCACCGCCCACACTGTGCGAAACGGCGGCCGAAGGGCGATGTGCGCCTGCATTTGCGAGCGGCCGGGCGTCGCGCCGTAGAGGGGCCACTGCAGGCTCGGGCGGTAGATGCGCACGGTGATGCGACGGAAGCGCCCGAACGGCTCGAACACCGTCCGCCCCCCGTAGCCACGCGCGCCGACCGTGACGTACATGTCCTTTCGGTCCGGGACGCGGATGACGGCCTCGCCCTTGCCGTTCGTGCGCGCCGCGCGATTCCAGAGGCGCACGGTCGCGCCGCGCACGCGCGTGCTGCGGTCGCCGTCGACGACTGTGACGACGAGCTTCGCCGGCTGCAGCGTCGCGAGGTGGCGCGCCGCGGGCTTGGGAGGAGCGGCGGCATGGTGGACCGCCCCGCCGCAACCGGCGAGGACGAGAACGAAGACTCCTAGGAGTCCACGACCGGCTCTGGGAGCTCTTCCGCGAACGGTTCCAAGGTATCGCCGTCCCCGGCCGACAGCACGAGCTCGGAGAAGAACCGGGTCATGTACAGGCCTTCGTGGAAATCACCGAGCCTCGGCTCGGGGCGCTCGCCGGCGGCGAGCGCGAGCGCGAGCTCGGGGTAGCGACTCCCCGCGGCCGTCGGCAGCGGGAAACCGCCGCCGAAGCGAGGATTGATGTCGGTGATCCGATGCGTGCCATCCGGCTCCCGGAAGCACTGAATGTTCGCGGGGCCGACGATGCCGATCGTCTCGGAGACGTGGCGGCCGACCTCGATAAGGCCGGCGTCGCGGATCGTCATCCCCTTGATCGACTCGCCGCCCTTCGACTCGATCATCGTGCGCGGCACTGCGTTGAGGCAGCGTCCCTCGAGATCGCAGAACACGTCGATGGAGAACTCCTCGCCGCGACAGCACGCCTGCACCATCGAGTCGACGGTCGTGTAGCCGAGGAAGAACTCGAGCTCGTGCGCGTTCTTGCAGCGGAAGATGTTGCGCGAGCCGAAGCCGCTGCGCGCCTTCACGAGCACTGGGTACTCGACGGCGTCGGGGACGTCTGCGGGAAGCCACGTCGGCGGCGACCCGATGCCGCGCTCGACGAAGAGCAGATGCGCGAGCCATTTGTCCGCGAGCGCATCGACGAGCCCCGGAGACGGCAGCAGCACGAGGGCGCCGAGGTCGTCACGCGCGCGAGAAAGGACGCCGTGGTCGAGATCGGTCAGCGGCACGACGAGCGACACGTCGTGCGCGGCTACGAGCTGCGCGAGCGCCGCGACGTAGCCGGGATCGTCGACCCGCGGTACGAACGCGTGCTCATCCGCGTGGTAGAGGGCGGGCGCAAGCGGGTTCACGTCCACCGCCAGTGTGCGGGCGCCGGCGCGGTGGAACGACGTCACGATGTCGACGCGCTGGCCCGCACAGGTGAAGAGGACGCCGACGCCGCTCACGGCGGGACCGCGCCGCCGCTTGTCGGCGGCGCTTTCAGCACGCGCGGGTTCCCCGCGCGTGCGTCGGAGCGACCAACCTGAGGCGTATGAACGCCACACACGACGCGAGAGGGTACCGTCGTGCCTCGGTGCGCCGCCTCCTCATCGCGCTGCTCATGCTCGTCGGGCTCTGGCTCGTCGCGGTGGCAGTCCTGTTCGTCTGGCCCTCGGCGGACAGCGGCGCGCCCGCGCATGCCGACGCCGTGGTCG
>DASYFU010000365.1:0-2052 GCA_036498225.1 Gaiellaceae bacterium
CCTCGTCGCGCACAACGCGCGCTTCGACCTCGCATTCCTCGACCGCGAGACCGTGAGGCTCACCGGCTCGCGGCTCGCCGCTCCCGTCGTCGACACGGTCTCGCTCGCGCGCCGACTCCTCGCCGACCGGGTTCCGCGCGCGTCGCTGTCGCAACTCGCGTACTTCCTCGGCACGTCGGTGCAGCCGTGCCATCGCGCGCTGCCGGATGCGCAGGCGACTGCTGAGGTACTGCTCGCGCTCATCGGGCTCGCACAGGAGCGCGGCGCGGAAACGGTGGCCGACCTGGCCGCGCTCGCGGCGACGCGGACGCGGCGCGTGTGGGACAAGCGACAGCTCGCGTTCGGCGCACCACAGCGTCCCGGCGTGTACTTCTTCCGCGATCGCAACGACGAGGTTCTCTACATCGGCTGCGCGCGCGACCTGCGCGCGAGGCTGCGCTCGTACTTTCGCTCCGAGCGGCTGCGGCCCGCGGTCGAGGCCGCGGTCGGCGCGACCGAGCGGATCGAATGGCGCGTGCTCGGATCGGAGCTCGAGGCTGCGCTGACGGAACTTCGGTTGATCCGCGAGCTGCGGCCGCCTGCGAACGCGCGCGTCGCGCGGCCCGACCGGCACGTGTGGCTGCGCAAGCGCGGGGACGGCGTGGTCGCCTCGTCGCAGCCGACGGCCATCGGTCCTATCCGTTCGAGGCGGCGGGCGCAGCTCGCGGCGCGCGCGCTGCTCGCCGAGGAGCTCGAGCGTCCGGCAGCAGCCTTGCCACGGTTGCGGCGGAAGCTCGCGTCGCTCGCCGACGCTCGGCGGTTCGAGGACGCGGCACGGCTGCGCGACCGCATCGAGGCGCTCGATCACGTCTGCCGCGATCTCGACCGGCTGGCCCGCCTGCGCGTGCTCGAGCGCTGCATCGTGGTCCCCGCGGCGGAGCCGGGACACGCGCGCGCGTTCTTTCTCGCAGGCGGCCGCGTAGCGGCGGAGCGGACGCTCCCGCCGGGCGGCGGCGCACACCTGGAGATCGAAGCCGGCCTCGCCGCCGCGCGGCGCCCGGGCGACCTCGACCTGGACGAGCTCTACCTCGTCGCGCGCTTCCTCCGCCACCCGCCGCCGGAGATGAGCATCGTCCCGCTCGAGCGGGAGGCGATCCTCGCGAGCTCAGCCCGCCTCTCCAGGCACGTCCGCTAGAGCAACGGCCGGTGCCAGGCACCGGAACGAAACACGAACGAACCTGTCACGGCGCGAACGTCGCGACAACGCCGAATCGCGCGGAGCCGCGTGTGGGACTCGCTCGTGATCGATATCGAAGGACACGTCCGGGTGCCTGGCACCGGTCGTGTTCCGGCGGGGCACGGCTAAGACGTGGCCGCTTCAGCCGCGAGGCGGATGCGTCACGCGGCGACGCTGATCAGGTCGCGCAGCGCACCGAGGCGCGCCAGCGCCTGACCCTCGAGCTGCCGGACGCGCTCGCGCGTCAGGTCGAGCTCGTGCCCGATCGCCTCGAGCGTCCACGGCTCGCCCTCGAAGCCGAACCGCAGCTCGAGGATGCGCCGCTCGCGCTCGGGGAGCGCGTCGAGCGCACGCCGCACGCCCTGCCGGCGCAGCGACTCTTCTGCCTCGTCGAACGGATCGGCGGCCTCGCGGTCGGCGAAGAGGTCGCCGAGCTCGCCCTCGTCGTCCGCGCCGACCGTCTGGTTCAGCGAGACAGATGCGTGCGCAGCGCCGAGAGCCTCGTCGACATGCTGCATCGGCAGCCCGGTCGCCTCGGCGAGCTCGTCCTTCGTCGGCTCGCGGCCGAGCTCGACCTCGAGCCGCCGCGCCGCGCGCGACAGCTTCTGCTGCCGCTCGACGACGTGCACGGGGACGCGGATCGTGCGCGCGTGGTTCGCGACCGCACGCTGCACCGACTGCCGGATCCACCACGTCGCGTAGGTGGAGAACTTGTACCCGCGGCGCCAGTCGAACTTCTCAACGGCGCGGTTCAGGCCGAGCGTCCCTTCCTGGATGAGATCGAGGAACGGAACGCCGAGGCCGCGGTAGCCCTTCGCGATCGACACGACGAGCCG
>DASYFU010000366.1:0-6521 GCA_036498225.1 Gaiellaceae bacterium
GGCGATCGGGTCACCGGCGAGTTCGCCGGCATCGACATCGCCACCGCATCCGACCGGCCCGATCGCGCTGCAGCTCCGGACGAGATCGCGACGATCGCGCCAGGCGAGGTGATCCTCCGATGAGCGACGAGCTCGCGTTCACGCCCGCGCTCGAGCTCGCGGAGCGCATCCGCGCCCGCGACGTCTCCCCCATCGAGCTCGCCGAGCTCTATCTCGAGCGAATCGAGCGCTTCGACGGCGTGTTGAACGCGTACGTCACGGTCGACGCGGACGGCGCGCTCGCCGCCGCGCGCGAGCCACGCGAGGGCCCGTTCGCAGGAGTGCCGATCTCGATCAAGGACCTGACCGAGACCGAGGGCCTGCGCACGACACTGTCGACGAAGGCGCTCGCAGAGAACGTCCCGGGGTTCGACACCGCCACCGTGCGGCGCATCCGCAACGCCGGCTTCGTCGTCCTCGGAAAGACGAACACGCCCGAGTTCGGAACCATCGGCATGACCGAGTCCGAGCTGAACGGCGCCTGCCGCAACCCGTGGGACACATCGCGCACGCCGGGCGGCTCGAGCGGCGGCGCCGGCGCCGCGACCGCGGCAGCCCTGTGCCCGATCGCGCACGCGAGCGACGGCGGCGGCTCGATTCGCATCCCCGCGTCCTGCTGCGGTCTCGTCGGCCTCAAGCCCTCGCGCGGCCGCGTGTCGCCCGCGCCGTGGGGCTCGGGCTCGCTCGGTCTCGGCACGAACGGGCCGCTTGCGCGCACCGTGCGCGACGCCGCCGCGCTGCTCGACGTGATGACCGGCCCCGAGACCGGCGACGCGTTCTTCGCCCCGACGCCCGAGCGGGCGTTCCTCGCCGAGGCCGAGCTCGAGCCGGGCCGCCTGCGCATCGCGTTCACCGTGCAGCCGCCGGTCGACGTGCCGGTCGACGAGAGCTGCACGGCGGCGGTGCTCGAGGCCGCCGCGCTTCTCGCCGACCTCGGCCACGACGTGCGCGAGGCGACGCCCGCGTGGGACGACGCCGAGCTCGTCGAGCACTTCATCCGCATCTGGCAGGTCGGGCCGGCTGCGATGGGCATCGACTTCGAGCTGCTCGAGCCGATCAACCGCGCGCTCGCCGAGGACGCGGTCGCGACGCCGAGTCCCGACCTGACCCTCTCCGTCTACCACCTGCAGGCGGCGGCGCGGCGGATCGTCGCCTTCTGGGACGACGTCGACGTCCTCGTCACGCCGACGCTCGCGCTGCCGCCGGTGCCGATCGGCTGGACCTACGAGGACACCGACGGTGATCCGCATGCCGCGTTCATGCGGCAGTTCCTCTTCACGCCGTTCACGGCGATCTTCAACGTCACCGGCCAGCCGGCGATGTCGCTTCCGCTGCACCGGAACGAGGACGGCCTTCCCATCGGAGTCCAATTCGTCGGCCGCCCCTTCGCCGAGGCGACGCTCGTGCGGCTCGCGGCCCAGCTCGAGCAGGTGCGTCCGTGGATCGATTACCGTCCGCCTCTGGCGGAAAGGGTGGAAGCATGAACGGACTCTCGGGTGCAGCTCGGCGCGTGAGCGAGCACGCACGATCGATCGTGCAGCTGGAGCTGCGGCTCGCGGCCGCAGAGGTGAAACGGAAGGTCGTCGCGCTGGCCGCCGGGATCGGTCTCGTCGTCACGGCGGCCGTCCTCGCGCTCCTCGCGCTCGTCTTCGGCGTCGCGGCAGCTGCCGCCGGAATCGCGACGGCGCTCCCGGTGTGGGCGGCGCTGCTCGTCATGTTCGGCGGGTTGCTGCTCCTCGCCGGGGTGCTGGGCGCGATCGGCGTCGGGTTCCTGCGCAAGGGCGGGAAGCCCGTCCCCGAGAAGGCGATCGCGGAAGCACGACTGACGACGGAGGCGCTGCGCAATGGCCACTGAAACCGAGATCCGGAAGGAGATCGCCGGCGAGCGGCAGCAGCTGACGGACGCGGTCGCGTCGCTGCGCGAGGAGCTGGCCGGCGCGACGAAGAAGGCCGGTGCCGCGGTCGGCGCTCTCGTTGCCGCACGGGTTGCGCTTCGCGTGCTCCGACGGCGCTAGGCGCGGAGCTCGGCGCCGAAGCGCTCGCGCAGCGACTCGACGATGCGCGCGCGGATGACCGCTGCGTCCTCGTCGGTGAGCGTCCGCTCGGACGACCCGAACGCGACGCGGAACGCGAGTGAGCGCTTGCCCGCTCCGATCTGCTCGCCGCGGTACTCGTCGAACGCGGCGACGTCGCGGACCTCCGCTCCCCCCGCCTCGACGATCGCCTCGGCGAGCGCAGCCGCGGGCACGTCGTCGCCGACCGCGAACGCGAGATCCTGGCGCAACTCCGGGAACGCGCTCACGTCCGCTGCACGAATTGCCTCCGGCGCCCCCGCGGTGAGCGCGTCGAGGTCGAGCTCGAACGCGCCCCAGGTGCCATCGAGCTCGCGCGGGTGCAGCTCGCCGACCCAGCCCTCCGCCGTCTTCGCCGCTTTGCCGGGATGGAGGAACGACTCGTCCGCACGTTCGAACGACGGCTCGAGCTTGAGCGCCGCGTAGATCTGCTCCACCGCCCACTTCGCGTCGGCGAAGCCGCCCTGGACGACGCCGGCGACGTGGCGCCGCTCCTCGGACCCGCCGAAGACGCGCGCGATCTCGAAGAGCGCGACGCCGTCGTTGTCGACGGAGAGGTTGTGCCGCGCCGCCTCGATCAGGCTCGGCGCGATCGACGTGCGCAGCGCGACCGTTTCGGCGGTGACGGCGAACGTCGGCGTGTACGCCTCCGAGAAGCCACAGCCGACGAGGACCTCCTCGACGACGCGGCGCAGCTTTTGCTCGCGGGTCAGCCGCCCGAACGTCACGTCGCGCAGTGGCAGCGTGAACGGGATCGCGCTCAGCTCGAAGCGCGCGACCTCCTCGACGAGGTCGAT
Organism: Gaiellaceae bacterium; assembly: GCA_036498225.1. Classification (GTDB taxonomy): domain Bacteria; phylum Actinomycetota; class Thermoleophilia; order Gaiellales; family Gaiellaceae; genus Palsa-739. Next base: position 2,909 of record DASYFU010000366.1, read on the forward strand.
CTCGCGCGTGACGTCGCGTGCGCGCCACGTCGGCACGCGGTAGCCGTCGCCCTCGGGCGCGAAGCCGAGCCGCGACAGGATCGCCTTCTGCCGCGCCGGCGCGACGTCGAGGCCAAGCTTCTCCTCCACCCGCTTCGGGCGCAGCGGGATCAGCTGCGGCTGCGGCAGCTCTCCGTGCACGTCCGCCGACCCCGTCCAGCGCGCGCCCGTGAGCTCGAGCATGAGCTGTGTCGCCACGATCGCCGCGGGGCCTGCGAGGTACGGGTCGACGCCCTTCTCCCAGCGGTTCGATCCTTCCGTCCGCAGCGCGAGCCGCTCGGAGCTGCGGAGGATGCCGATCGGCTCGAAGTTGGCCGCCTCGATGAGGACGTTCCGCGTCGTGTCGGCGACTTCCGTCTCCTCGCCGCCCATGATCCCGGCGAGCGCGATGGCGCGCTTCGCATCCGCGATCAGCAGGTCGTCGGGCGTGAGCGAGCGGTCCGTCCCGTCGAGCGTCCGGATCTTCTCGCCCTTCTTCGCGCGGCGAACGACGATTCGTCCACCCTCGAGCGTGTCGTAGTCGAACGCGTGCAGTGGGTTGCCGAGGCCGAGCATCACATAGTTCGTCACGTCGACGACATTCGAGATCGGTCTCATGCCGGCGTCGCGGATGCGCGCCTGCAGCCACAGCGGCGATGGGCCGATCGCGACGTCGCGGAAGAGCCGGCCGACGTAGCGCGGGCCGCCGTCGTAGTCCTCGATGCGGATGTCGAGCGCCTCCTCGGCGTCCGCCGGCGGATCCTTGTCCGGCAGCGGGACGAGCTCGCCGTCGAAGAGCGCGGCCACCTCGCGGGCGATCCCGTACACCGAGAGAAGATCGGGGCGGTTGCCGGTCGGCTCGACGTCGAGGATCTCCTCGACGAGCGGAAGCACGTCGGCGAGCGGCGTGCCCGGCTCGATCCCGTCGGCGAGCAGCATGATGCCGTCGTGGTCGGTGCCGAGATCGACCTCGTCCTCGGCGAGGATCATCCCCTCCGACATCTGCCCGCGCAGCTCGCGGCGCTCGAGCGTCAGCCCGTTCGGGAGCGTCGCGCCCGGGAGCGCGACCGCGACCGTCGCGCCGGCGCCGAAGTTCCACGCCCCGCAGACGATCTGCTGCGTCTGGCCGCCGCCGACGTCGACGGTCGTGAGCTGGAGCCGGTCGGCGTTCGGATGCTTCTCGGCCGTGAGCACGCGCCCGACCTTGAAGAGCGTCGTGTCGACGGGGCCGCGGCGGTCGATCCCGTTCACTTCGGCAGTGGCGACGGACAGGAGGTCGGCCATCTCCTCCGCCGACGCATCGACGCGGACGTACTCGCGCAGCCAGCTCATCGGGACCTTCATCAGAACTGCCTCAGGAAGCGCAGGTCGTTCTCCCAGAACGGCCTGATGATCGGAATGTCGTACCGGAGCTGCGCCGCGCGCTCGAGCCCGAGGCCGAACGCGAAGCCTCCCCACTCGTCGGGGTCGAGGCCCACGTTCATCAGCACCTGCGGGTCGACCATCCCAGAGCCGCCGATCTCGATCCAGCCCGACCACTTGCACGTCGGACAGCCCTCGCCTCCGCACACGCCGCAGGAGACGTCCGGCTCCATCGACGGCTCGGTGAACGGGAAGTAGTGCGTGCGGAAGCGGACGCGCCGGTCATCGCCGAAGAGAGAGCGCATGACGTGCAGCAGCGTCCCCTTCAGGTCGGCCATCGTGATGTGGCGATCGACGGCGAGCCCTTCGAACTGGTGGAAGATCGGGAAGCGCGTCGGCGTGATCGCGTCGCGGCGGTACACACGGCCGATCGAGACCATGTAGATCGGCGGCTTCCGCTCTTCCATTGCGTGGATCTGCGACGCCGAGGTCTCCGTCCGGAGCACGGTGTCGGCATCGAGGAAGTACGTGTCGCGCGACGAGCGGGCCGGATGCCACCAGGGGAACGCGAGCTTGTCGAAGTTGTATTCGAGCGTCTCGACCTCGCGGTCGTCCCGGATCTCGTAGCCGAGTCCGATGAAGGCGTCCTCGACGTCGCGGCGGACGAGCGTCGTCGGGTGGAGATGGCCGCGCGGGCGCGGGTGGACATCGCCCAGCAGGGTGGCGGGGAGCGTCACGTCGACGCGCTCGGAAGCGAGGATCTCCGCCATGCGGGCGGCTACCACGCGCTCGCCGGCGTCGTGGGCGGCGCCCTCGACGCGCTCCCGGACGGCGTTCAACTGCATGCCGGTGTCGCGGTCGCGGACTTCGCGGAGCGCGAGCTTGAGCTGGCTCTTCCGTCCGAGGTACCGGATGTTGGCGGCCTCGAGCTCGTCGGGCGTGCGCGCGCCGGCGAACGCCTCTTCCGCCTCGCGCGTGTAGATGTCCCAATCCACGGCGGCGACTGTATCTATATGGGGTGAGCGCTTACGACGGGATTGCGCGGCTCTACGACGCCTGGAGCACGGGCGTCGTGGAGGACATCTCCTTCTACGTCGAGGAGGCGCTCGCGGCCGGCGGCCCCGTCGTCGAGCTCGGGGTCGGGACCGGCCGGATCGCGATCCCGACGGCGATGGCCGGCGTGCACGTGATCGGCGTCGACTCGTCCGCCGGGATGCTCGAGGTGTGTGCGGGGGGCGCCGCCGCAGCGGGCGTGGCCGACCGGCTCGAGCTGCGGCTGGGCGACCTCCGCCGGCCGCCCGTCGCGGAGCGGGTGCCGCTCGTCACTTGCCCGTTCCGGGCGTATCTCCATCTCGCGTCGGACGGAGAGCGGCTCGAGGCGCTCAGCGCGGCCCGAGAGCTCCTCCTCCCCGGCGGCCGGCTCGTGTTCGACGTGTTCGCGCCGTCGGCCGACGACATCGAGGAGACGCACGGCCGCTGGCTCGAGCGCGAGCCGGGAATCCTCGAGCGCGCCGACTGGGATCGCGTCGCGCAGGCGCTGACGCTGTCCGTCCGTGGCGAGCGCGGCGAGTCGTCGATGACGCTCTGGTGGCTCGAGCCGCAGCGCTGGCACGCACTGTTGGCGGAAGCAGGTTTCGTCGTCGAGGCGTGTTACGGATGGTTCGACCGGCGTCCATTCGACGGCGGCGAAGACTCCGTGTGGATCGCCCGCAAATAGCGAACAATTTCGTTGTGGTTCGCTCTTGACCGCGATGCGGTTACACCGTAGGTTTCTTCTTGCGCCAAGCACGGAGCGCGACTAGGTCGAAACCCCGACCAAGCGGTTGTAGGAAGAGGGGGCAACCCCAAGATCCCAAAGCCGGTTGGACGAGGTAGACGAAAGCGCAACCGGCTTGGCGAATCTTTTGGTCCGGCCCCGGGAAACCGGGGCCGGACGCTTTTTACGGCACTGTCCTCCCCGGCGACGTCCGGTGCCAGGCCCGGTTACGGAAGCGTGCCGACTCTGTCACGAGCCGTCGCAGCCCTTTATGTACTGCGCGCCGTGACGAAGTCGAGACACTTGAGAAACCGGGCCTGGCCCCGGTCGTGTCCTACGGGGCCAGGCGGCGGGCGCGCTCGTACAGCGCGACCGTTCCGGCCATCGCGACGTTGAGCGACTCCGCTCCGCCGGCGAGCGGGAGCGTTGCGGCCACGTCGCAGCGCGCGAGCACGTCGTCCGGAAGACCGTCCCGCT
>DASYFU010000367.1:0-3724 GCA_036498225.1 Gaiellaceae bacterium
CGGCGGCGCAGGCGCGATCGCGCTCGCGACGCCGCTCCCGCTCGCCGGTCTCGTGGCCGCCTCTGCGCTCGTCGGTCTCGCTGCGGGGATCCCATTCGCGATGGCGTTCAGCGGCGCCGCTGCGGCGCGGCCGGACGCGCCCGGCGCGGCGGTGGGCTTCGTCAACGCCCTTGCGTCGTTCGTGATCGTCGTCGGCACGCCGCTCGTCGGGTTGACGTTCTCGCTGCCCGGCGACGGGAGAATCGGCTTCGTCGCGATGGGAGTCCTCGCTGCGCTCGCCTCGCTCGCGACGCCGCGCTAGAGTCGCAGCGATGCTCAGCTTCGTCGTCACCGTCCTGCCCGATCCGCCGTGGACGCGCTGGCTCGAGCTCATCCAGCTCGCCGAGAAGCACGGCTTCGAGTACGCATGGACGTACGACTCGCACGTGCTGTGGCAGGAGTCGATTCCCACGCTCGCCGTCGCGGCGCGCGAGACGTCGAAGATCAAGCTCGGCCATTTCGTCACGAACCCGGCCACGCGCGACCCGACGGTGCTCGCCAGCTCGTACGCGACGCTGAACGACCTCTCCGACGGGCGCATGGCGATGGGCGTCGGCCGCGGCGACTCGGCCGTGCGCTACATCGGACGTCAGCCGATGAAGGTCGCCGACTTCGAGGTCGCGCTCGCGATGATCAAGGACTTCATGAACGGCCGCGAGGTGACGTGGAACGACAAGCAGCTCCAGCTCAAGTGGGTGCGCGAGGAACTTCCGGAGATCCCGATGTGGGTGGCCGGCTACGGGCCGAAGGCGCTCGGCGTCGCCGGGCGCGTCGGCGACGGCGTCATCATCCAGCTCGCCGATCCGGAGATCATCACGTGGATCATGGACACGGCACGGCGCGCGGCCGAGGAGGCGGGGCGCGACCCGTCGCAGCTCAAGTGCATCGTCGGCGCGCCGAGCCACGTCACCGACGACCTCGCGGACGCGCGCGACCAGGTGCGCTGGTTCCCGGCGATGGTCTCGAATCACGTGATGGACCTCATCGTGCGCTACGGCACCGACGGCAGCACGGTGCCGAAGGCGCTGACCGACTACGTCCAGGCGCGCAAGTTCTACGACTACAACGACCACTCGCGCGTGGGCGCGAAGCACGGCGAGTTCGTCACGGACGAGATTTGCGACCGCTTCTGCGTCATCGGCAACGTCGAGCAGATCAAGGCGAAGCTGAAGTCGCTCGAGGACGTCGGCGTCGACCAGTTCAACATCTATCTCATGACGCACGGCCAGGAAGAGACGTTGAAGGCGTACGGTGACGACGTCATCCCGACGTTCGCGGGAGTCGCGGCGTAATCGAGCTGCACGAGCTTCTCGAGTTGTGGCAGGCGAGGCCGCTCTCATTCTCGCCGGACGGGACGCAGCTCCTGATCGCGTCGAACGAGCCGGGGTCGAACCAGCTGTTCGTCTGGCCGGGCATGCGTCAGGTCACCTTCGACGAAGAGGCCGTCACCGGACAATTCCTGCCGGACGGACGCATCCTCGTCGAGCGCGACGCCGGCGGGAACGAGCGAACGCAGCTCTACGTCGGCAACGTACCGCTCGTCGTCGACGAGCGGTACAAGCACGATACGCCGCACGCCGCCGGATGCACGCTTGCGTACTCGACGAACCGGCGGAACGGAGTCGACTTCGACGTCGTCGCGCGCGATCTCGAGAGCGGGGAGGAGCGCGTCTTCGAGATCGGCGGCTACACCGTCGTCGCGGCGATCTCGCCCGATGGGAAGCGGATCGTCGCGGAGAGGATCGGCGAGCTGAGCGGCGACAGCGACCTCTTTCTCTGCGAGGTCGACGCGGGGACGATCGAGCACTTGACGCCGCACGAAGGCGCCGTCGAATACGCGACGCCGTGCTTCCACGGCGACGAGCTCGTGTGGGCGACGAACGAGGGTCGCGACACGCTCACCGTGCGCGATATCGAGTCGCAGTGGGATCTGACGTGTTTCACCGATCCGGCCGGCTGCTCGTTGCTGATCGTCGCGAACGAGGACGGGTACTCGCGGCTGACGATCAACGGCGAAGAGCTGCCCCTGCCCGGACGCGGCGTCGTCGAGTCGCCCGTCTTCTCGGCGCACGGGTCGCGGCTCGCGTACGCGTTCTCGTCGCCGACGCAGCCGAAGGGCGTGTGGCTCTACGACCTCGCCGAAGGCGCGCTGCAACGCCTCGCGGGCGTTGAGGCGCCGACGGGGCTCGTCGAGCCCGTGCTCCACCGATTCGAGAGCTTCGACGGCGAGTCCGTTCCCGTGTTCACGTTCACGCCGCCCGGCGAGGGGCCGTTCCCGGTCGTCGTGATGGTGCACGGCGGGCCGGAGGCGCAGTGGGTGCCGGAGTGGCACGCGAACTACGTTCCGCTCGCGCAATACCTCGTCTCACGCGGGTACGCGGTGGCGGTGCCGAACGTGCGCGGCTCGAGCGGGTACGGGAAGCGCTACGAGCATCTCGACGACGTCCGCCTGCGGCTCGATTCCGTGCGCGATCTCGAGGCGTTGCACAAGTGGCTCGCGGCGCGGTCGGAGGTCGATGCATCGCGTGCGGTCGTGTACGGCCGCTCGTACGGCGGATACATGGTGCTCGCGGCGCTCGCGTTCCAGCCGGAGCTGTGGGCAGCGGGGATCGAGTCGGTCGGGATCTCGAGCTTCGTCACGTTTCTCGAGCACACGTCGCCGTACCGGCGCGCGATCCGCGAGCGCGAGTACGGCTCGCTCGAGCACGACTACGAGTTCCTGGTCGAGGCGTCGCCGATCACGCACGTGGATGCGATCCGCGCGCCGCTCTTCATCCAGCACGGCGCGAACGACCCGCGCGTGCCGCTGGGCGAGTCGGAGGAGATCGCGCGGGTGCTCGGCGAGAAGGGGATCCGCTGCGAGCTCGTCGTCTATCCCGACGAGGGGCACTCGATTGCGAAGCTCTCGAACCGGATCGACTCGTTCACGCGGGCGGTCGCCTTCCTCGACGAAGTTCTGGGATAGCCCGCGGTACGATGGGCGCCGTTCGGGCGCCTTGGCCGAGTGGTTAGGCAGCGGCCTGCAAAGCCGCGCACGCCGGTTCGACTCCGGCAGGCGCCTTTCACACGCCCTCTGAGAGGCGTAGTCTCCGCGCCAGACGCTGGCCATCCCCGACACCCGAGACCTGGAGTCACGATGAAGGGATGTAACCGTTTCACCCGCATTGGCGGGATCGCCGCCGTCGTGATGCTGACCGGCGGCGCCTCGTACGTCGCGTTCGCGGCACGTGCGGTCGCTGCCCCCGCCGGGACGTTCCAGATGTGTCCGACGCAGCAGCAGCTCATCAGCCGCGGAGCGACCAAGGCCGAGGTCACCTCGGCGCCTCCGCAGGTCAGCACGGGCACCTTCCCGATCACGGCGACCGTCTCCGTACCCGACGAGCAGTGCAGATACCAGGGCTCGTGGCTCCTGGGCATCATCTACTGGCACATGTCCCGCGCGCAGGAAGCGGCCGCCGCGAATCACTTCAAATACGAGTGCAAGGGCAAGAGCTGCACGGTCTTCGTCTCGTCGGGCGTGAACGTCGAAGCGACCACGACCGGCGGAAAGACGAAGACGAAGAGCGTGCCGACGTTGAACGAGGTCATTCTGGGCGGCGGCGTGACCGGCGAGGTCTCGGCGATCCGCTTTGCGACGGACGCTGCGCCCTGCGAGGTCTTTGCAGACGTGCTGTACCACGTCTTC
>DASYFU010000368.1:0-1989 GCA_036498225.1 Gaiellaceae bacterium
AAGTCGCCGAACTGGGCTTCCCAGAGCACGAGACTGTCGGGGAGCTCGGCGCCGTAGCCGTACTCGAAGCCGAGGCAGGCGTACTCGGAGAGCGGCGAGTTGTGGATCTCGAACGACGCCTTCGCACCGGCGAGATGCTGCAGCGGGACGTACTTCTCGTTCGTGCGCGCGTCGTGCAGGACAGCATGGCGGTGTGAGAACGTGCCGCGCTCGGTGTCCTGACCGCTGATGCGGATCGGCGTTCCCTCGGAGATTAGCGAGGCAAAGGCGAGCGCCTCGGCCATCCCCCAGTCGACCTCGCCGCTCTCGCGCAGCGCTTGCGCGCGCTTCTGGAACTGGCCGACCAGCTTCTTGTTCGGCGTGAAGCCCTCAGGATATGCCGAGGTCTCCTCGGCCCAGCGCAGCAGCTTCGCCTTGTCGACCTTCGTCGTCGGCGTCGCTTCGCGAACGTTGACCTTCGCGGCGGCGGTCTCGACGAGCTTCGTCTTGTACTCGCCGCTCTTGACGTTCTTGTGCGCCTCCGCCATCCGCGCGGTTGCGGCGTCCTGCATCTCTTTGACCTGGTCGGTCGTGAGGATGCCTTGGGCGACGAGCTGCGCGGCGTAGAGCTCGCGGACGGTCGGATGCGACTTGATCGCGTCGTACATCAGCGGCTGGGTGTACATCGGCTCGTCCTGCTCGTTGTGGCCGAAGCGGCGGTAGCCGATGAGGTCGACGACGACGTCGCGCGAGAACTTGCGGCGGTAGTCGATCGCGAGGTGGACCGCGGCGATGCATGCGTCGACGTCGTCGGCGTTGACGTGCACGATCGGGAGATCGTAGCCCTTCGCGAGGTCCGAGGCGTACCGCGTGGAGCGCGCCTCCGACGGGTCGGTGGTGAAGCCGACCTGGTTGTTGGAGATGACGTGGATCGTCCCGCCGGTCTCGTAGCCGGCGAGGCCCTGCAGGTTGAGGACCTCGGCGACGACGCCTTGTGCAGCGAACGCGGCGTCGCCGTGGATGAGGATCGGCGCGGCGACCTCGACGTTGCGGGTCGGCGGGTTGACGGTGTGGTCGGTCTGCAGCGCGCGCGTCATCCCCTCGACCACGCCGTCGACGGCCTCGAGGTGCGACGGGTTGCTGGCAAGCTCGACGTGGATCTGCGTGCCGACCGGGGTGACGTACTCGCCGACCGCGCCGTGGTGGTACTTCACGTCGCCGGTGACGTCGTCATCGCCGCTCTCGGGATTCGGGACCGCTTCGCGCTGCGAGGCGGACTCGAACTCGGCGAGCAGCTCTTCGTAGGCGCGGTTCACGACGTGCGCGATCGTCGAGAGGCGGCCGCGATGCGCCATCCCGATGACGGCGGTCTTCGTGCCGTCCTCGGCGAGCATCGAGATCGTCTCTTCGAGCATCGGGACCATCACGTCGAGGCCTTCGATCGAGAAGGTCTTCTGCGACATGAACTGCTTGCGGAAGTAGCGCTCCATCGTCTCGACTTTGGTCAGACGTTGGAGCACCTGCACGCGGCGCTGGGGCGTGAGCGGACGGCGGTGCATCCCGGTCTCGATGTACTCGCGCAGCCACTCGCGCTGCTGCGTGTTCGAGATGTGCTCGATCTCGTACGCGATCGTCGAGCTGTACGTCTCGCGCAGCTTCGGCAGCACGTCGGCGAGCGTGTTGCCCGGCACCTTGACGCGCAGCACGGACGCGGGGATCGACTTCATCACCGCCGGCGTGAGGCCGTAGGTCGCGGGGTCGAGCGACGGATCGTCGTGCGGGCGCGTTCCGAGCGGATCGAGGTTCGCGCCGAGGTGCCCGTGGCGGCGATACGCCGAGACGATCGCCATCCCGGCGGCGATCGCGCGCAGCATCTCCTCCGAGGGTACGCCCGGGAGCTCAGCGACCGGGGCGGCGTCGCCGTCGCGTAGCGAGATCGGTGCGGCGGTGTTCGCGCTCGTCGCGGCGCCGCGGATGTCGGCGTTGACGCCGAGCTGGTTGAAGATCGTC
>DASYFU010000369.1:0-2145 GCA_036498225.1 Gaiellaceae bacterium
GCGATCGTCGCGCTCGGCCCGTCCAACGGCACGCTGATCGTCGTGATCGGCGTCGTGTTCACGCCGCTCGTCGCGCGCACCGTCCGCGCGGCGGTGCTCGCCGAACGTGACCTCGACTACGTCCCCGCCGCCCGCCTGCGCGGCGAGCGCGCGCCCTACATCATGTTCGTCGAGATCCTCCCGAACGTGATGGGGCCGATCGTCGTCGAGGGCACCGTCCGTCTCGGGTACGCGATCTTCGCCGTCGCCGGGCTGACGTTCCTCGGCTTCGGCATCCAACCGCCGTCGCCGGACTGGTCGCTGCAGATCAGCCAGAACTACGCGCTGCTTGCCGGCGGCTCCTACTGGTGGACCGTGCTCTTCCCCGCCCTCGCGGTCGCGACGCTGGTCGTCGCGGTCAATCTCGTCGCGGACGGGCTGACGCAGGCGCTGGAGCGATGAGCAGCGGGTCCGCGTTCGAGCCGGCACTCGAGCTGATCGACCTCGACGTGACGTACCGCGTCCGCGGTGTCGAACGGCAGGTGCTGCGCGGCATCTCGCTCACGGTCGAGCGCGGAGCGTCGTACGGCCTCGTCGGCGAATCCGGGTGCGGCAAGTCGACCGCCGCGCTCGCGATCGTGCAGTACCTCCCGCGCAACGGGCGCGTACGGTCGGGCGAGATCCGCATCGCGGGCCGGGACGTCGTCTCGCTCAGCCGGCCGGAGTTGCGGAAGCTGCGGGCGAACGACGTGTCGATGGTCTACCAGAACCCCGGCTCGGCGCTGAACCCGGCGATCCGCGTCGGTCGGCAGGTCGCGGAGGTCTTCACCGTGCGCGGCGTCTCGCAGAAGGAGGCGATGGACCTCGCGCGCAGCGCGCTCGTCAAGGTGCAGATCGCCGATCCCGGCTCGGTGATGCAGCGCTATCCGCATCAGCTCTCGGGCGGCATGCAGCAGCGCGTCGTGATCGCGATGGCGCTCGCCAAGGATCCGGCGCTGCTGATCCTCGACGAGCCGACGACCGGGCTCGATGCAACCGTCGAGGCCGAGGTGCTCGATCTCGTCGGGGGTCTCCAGGCCGAGTTCAACACGGCGGTGCTGTTCATCAGCCACAACCTCGGTGTGATCGCGAAGATGTGCGAGCAGGTCGGCGTCCTCTACGCAGGACGGCTGGTCGAAGAAGGCCTCGTCGACCAGGTGCTGCACGACCCGCGGCATCCGTACACGGTCGGGCTCCTGCGCTGCATCCCGCGCGGCGGAGCGCGCAAGGACCACGGCCGGCTCGACACGATCGCCGGCTTCCTGCCGAACCTCGGCGAGAATCTTCCCGGCTGCGTGTTCGCGCCACGCTGCGCGCTCGCGCAAGAGGTCTGCCACACCGACGAGCCGCCGCTGCATCCGATCGGCGGGGGCCACGTCAGCCGCTGCCACTTCCACGAGGATGCGCAGAATCTGCCGCGCGAGATGGCGCTGAGCATCCCGCTGCCCGCGGTCGACCGCGCGGCGGAGCCGGTTCTCCACTTCGAGGATCTCGGCAAGGTCTTCCGCCAGCACGGGAACGACATCCACGCGCTGGTCGGCGTGTCGGCGGCGATCTGGCCGGGCGAGGCGCTCGGCCTCGTCGGCGAGTCGGGCAGCGGCAAGACGACGCTCGCGCGCACGCTGCTCGGGATCGTGGCGCCGACGAGCGGCGCCGTGACGCTCGACGGCAAGTCGCTCAAGGGGCACCTCGGACAGCGGTCGGCCGACGAGATCCGCTCGCTGCAGATCGTCTTCCAGAATCCGGACTCTGCGTTGAACCGGCGCCACTCGGTCCGGCGGATCCTCCGCCGCGCGCTGCGCAAGCTCGCAGGTCTCTCGGGCGACGCCGCGGAGAAGCGGATGCTGGAGCTGATGGGCTCCGTCCGTCTCGCGGAGCGGTACGTCAGCGCGAAGCCCGGCCAGCTCTCGGGCGGTCTGAAGCAGCGCCTCGCGATCGCGCGCGCGTTCGCGGGCGAGCCGCAGGTCGTCGTCTGCGACGAGCCCACCTCGGCGCTCGACGTCTCGGTGCAGGCGGCGATTCTCAACCTGCTCGTCGAGCTGCAGGCGCAGCGGCGCGCGGCGTACCTGTTCATCTCGCACGATCTCGGCGTCGTCCGGTACATCTCCGACCGCATCGCCGTCCTCT
>DASYFU010000370.1:0-3914 GCA_036498225.1 Gaiellaceae bacterium
CCTTGTCCGCGCACGGGACCTATGCCATCCAGGCCGGCATCGCGGCCGCGCACAGCGAGGGTGCCTCCGACTGGGCGCTCGTCGCGGAGCTGTACACGCGGCTTGCCGAGGTGGAGCCATCGCCCGTCGTCGAGTTGAACCGCGCCGTTGCCGTGGCAATGGCCGACGGCCCCGAGGCCGGGCTCGTCGCCCTCGAACGCATCGAGGGCCTCGACGGCTACTACCTCTTCCACTCCGCGCGCGCGGACTTCCTCCGCCGCCTCGGGCGTCCCGCCGCCGACGCGTACGCCCGCGCGATCGAGCTCGCGCCGAGCGAGGTGGAGCGGGACTTCCTACGAACGCGATTGAGCGAGACGCAGCGCTAGCTCGACCGCTTCCACCGGCGTCGCCGCGCGGTGCGTCCCATCCACGTCCCAGCCGCGCTCGAGCACCACGACGGGCCGGCCGAGCGTGAGCGCGAAACCGATCTCCGCAAGCGTGCCGTACCTGCCGCCGACCGCGACGACCGCGTCGCCGGACGCGACCACGGCGAGGTTGCGCGCGTGACCGACGCCGGTGACGACGACGTGATCGATCCACTCGTTCATCCGATCGCGGGTCTCACCGGGAAGGATCCCGATCGTCGTCCCGCCTGCGCTCTTCGCCCCGCGCGACGCCGCGGCCATCACCTCACCGAGCCCGCCGGTGACGACCGTCGCGCCGGCCTCCGCCAGGAGGCGCCCGACCTCCTCGGCGCGCGCCTCGTGCTCCGCGCCGCTGCCGATGACCGACACCTGGAGGCTCACGGCGTCTTCAGCCGCTGCTTCGTCGTCAGCACGCCCTCGAACAGGTCGCCCATCTCCGCCACGCGCTCGACGACGACGTCCATTGTGAACGACGACGGGTCGAGATTCTCCTTCACCTCGTCCCACCGAAGAGGTGTGGACACCGGCGCTCCCGCGCGAGGCCGCACCGAGTACGCGGACGCGATCGTCTTCCCTTCGCCGTTCTGGTTCGAGTCGATGAGCACCCCTCGCCGCTTCGACTTGGTCCACTCGGTCGTCGCGAGCCCGCGATGTGTGCGCGCGATCGCGCCCGCGACGATCTCGGAGAACTCCCGCGTGTCGTCGAACGTGTAGCGGCGCTCGACGGGCACGAGCACGTGCATCCCGTCCGCGCTCGACGTCTTCGGGAACGAGACGAGCCCGAGCGCGTCCAGCGTCTCCTTCACGAGCAGCGCGACCTGCACGGTCTGGCGGAACCCGACGTCCGGCGACGGGTCGAGGTCGAAAAGCACGAAGTCAGGGCGATCCGGCTTGTCGACGCGCGAGTACCACGTATTCATGTCGATGCAGCCCATGTTGGCCATCCACAGGAGCGCGTCCTCGCTGTCCACGATCGGCGCCGCGATCAGCTTCCGCTTGCGCGGCGCCTCGCGCGTCGACACCTCGACCTCGAAGCGCGGGATCCAGTCGGGCATGTGCGACGGCGCGTCCTTCTGGAAGAACGCCTTCCCGAACGCGCCGTCGGGATAGCGGCGCATCGTGAACGGGCGGTCGCGCAGGTGCGGCAGCAGGATGGGCGCGACCGTGCGGTAGTACTCGATCAGGTCGCCCTTCGTGATCCCCTCGTCGGGGAAGAAGACCTTGTCGAGGTTGGAGAACTTCACGCGCGACGGAAGCTCGGCATGGACGTCGGGCGCGGACTTGTCGTCGCGGAGACCGAGGTAGACGGGCGCGCGGAGGTGGCCGTCGTGGGTCCACTCCGCGAACTTCACCTCTGCGACGAGCTTCGGCGTCACCCACATGACGTCCGACGCTCGCACCTTCGCCATCTTCGGCACGACCGCGAGCGGCGACTTGGTCACGCGCAGCGGCTCGAGCGCGTCGAGCAGCTCGGCGATCGTCTGCTCCGTGAAGCCCGTGCCTGCATTGCCCACCCAGCGCAACGTGCCGCTCTCGTTGACGGCGAGGACGAGCGAGCCGAAGCTCCGCGCGCGTCTGCCTTCACCCTTGGTGTAGCCGACGATCACGAACTCCTGCTCGCCGTGCGTCTTGATCTTCAGCCAGTCGCGCGTCCGGCGGCCCTCCGCGTAGCGCGACGACGCCCGCTTCGCCATCACGCCTTCGAGGTGCTGCTCCTTCGCCGCGGTGAAGAGCGCCTCGCCGTCCTCGAAATCGCCGGAGACCTGCACGGTCGTCACGCGCTTGTCGAGCAACCCCTCGAGCAACGCGTGCCGCTCGGTCAGCGGCCGGTCGAGCAGCGGCTCGCCGTCGATCTCGAGGACGTCGAAGACCTCGTACACGAGCGGCGTCCCCAGCTTGCCCTGCTGCATCGCCGAGAAGCTCGGGCGGCCGTTCTCGTCGAGCGCGCACACCTCGCCGTCGACGACGCAGTCCGGTGACTTCGCCGCCCTCGCGAGGGCCTTCGCGATGTCGGGAAACCGTGCAGTGAGGTCGTTCCCGTTCCGGCTGACGAGCTTCGCGTCGCCGTTCCTGACGTAGCCGAGCGCGCGGTACCCGTCCCACTTGACCTCGAACAGCCACTCGGAGCCCGTGGGCAGCGCGTCCGTCAGCGTCGCCAGCATCGGCTTGTAGTCGCTGCGCTGCACGCGGACGGACTCGTCCTTCTTGCGGACGAGCAGCCAGTTCTGCTCCTTGCCGTCGAGATGCGCGGGAATGAGCGTCCACGTTCCCTCGAGACGCTTGCCGTGCAGGCGGACGGTGAGGCCGCCGTCCTTCTTCTCCTCGAGGAGCTCGTACGTCCCGGCGTCCCAGATCTCGACCGAGCCGGCGCCGTATTGGCCCTTCGGGATCTCGCCCTCGAAGCTGCCGTAGTCGAGCGGGTGGTCCTCGACGTGGACGGCGAGCGCGCGGATGCCGGGCTCGAGCGGGATCCCCTTCGGCACGGCCCACGACGCGAGGGCGCCGTTCCGCTCCAGCCGGAAGTCGTAGTGCAGGCGGCGAGCGTCGTGCCGCTGCACCACGAACGTCGGCGCCTGCGCCGACGCCTCGCCGGAGAACGGCTCGGGGGTCTTCTTCGGATCGCGCTTGCGGCGGTACTCGTCCAGGCCCATGGAGCTCGTTGTAGCCGAGGTTTGCCCGCGCCCACACGCGAAAGAACACCCACAGCCTTCTCCACCCAGCGGGGGGTCGAGGGCCTCGAGGCCGGTCTTTACCGGCCTCGAGCCGTGTTCGGACCGCTTTCGACGTGGAAGCGCCGACGGGGATAAGCCTGTGGACGCTGTGGATAGGGCCCGCTGGAACCTACCGAAATCTACTAGGCGAAGACGCCAAGCGATCGAAACTTGGCCCTGCGGCGCCGGCGGAGCTCATCACCGGGGATGTCCACCAGGTCGTCGAGCGTCTCCCGCAGGGACTCGCCCAGGAGGCGGGCCGCCTCGGCCGGATCGGTCTGGGCGCCGCCCTCGGGCTCGGGCACGATCGCGTCGATCACGCCGAGCTCGAGACAGTGCGCGGCATCCGGCTTGAAGGCGGCCGCGGCCTTCTTCGCCTCGCCGGCGTCGCGCCACAGGATGGCGGCGCAACCCTCCGGCGAGATGACCGAGTAGATCGCGTTCTCCTGCATGAGCACGCGATCGGCGAGCGCGATGGCGATCGCGCCGCCGGAGCCGCCCTCGCCGATGACGCACGCGACCGTCGGCACCGTGAGCCGGGCCAGCGCCGTCTGCGACATCGCGATGGCGCCGCCCTGGCCGTGCTGCTCGGCGGCGACGCCCGGGTAGGCGCCCGGCGTGTCGACGAGTGAGATGACGGGGAAGCCGAGCCGGTCGGCCAGCTCGAACACGCGGATCGCCTTGAGATAGCCCTCCGGGTACGGCATCCCGAACTGCCGACGCGTGCGCTCCTGGATGTCGCGGCCTTTCTGCTGGCCGACGAGCGCGATCGTCCGGCCGTCGAGCTTCCCGAGCCCCG
>DASYFU010000371.1:0-2948 GCA_036498225.1 Gaiellaceae bacterium
CCTGCAGGCGCGGGTGTGAGAGGAAGGTGCCGAGCCCGTCGCCCATCAGGCCCTCGCCGATGTTGTCGTGGCGGTCGCGGTTGGAGCCGAGCGGCATCTTCGAGTCGTTGACGTGGAGCGCGCGCAGCCGGTCGAGACCGATCGACGAGTTCACCTCGTCGAGGCAGGCGTCGAGCGCCGCGGGATCGGTGACGTCGACGCCGGACGCGTACAGATGGCAGGAGTCGAGGCAGATGCCGAGGCGCGGGTGCCGGTCGAGCCGCTGGAAGATCGTCGCAAGCTCTTCGATCGAGCGTCCGATCGTCCCGCCGGTG
The DNA here is from genome assembly GCA_036498225.1 of Gaiellaceae bacterium. Classification (GTDB taxonomy): domain Bacteria; phylum Actinomycetota; class Thermoleophilia; order Gaiellales; family Gaiellaceae; genus Palsa-739. The sequence continues at coordinate 315 of DASYFU010000371.1, forward strand.
CCGGCCGAGTTCTCCATCAGCAGCCACGTCTCGTCGGTGGAGAGCTCGAGCACCTGCTCCATCGCGGGCACGACCCGTTCGAGACCGTGGTCGAAGCCGGAGCCGAGATGCGAGCCGACGTGGAAGACGACGCCGTCGGCGCCGATCGCGGACGCGACCTCCATCGTGTTCTTCAGGGCCGCGATCGAGTTCGCGTACACGTCGTCGTTCGGGGCCGCGAGGTTGCATAGGTAGAGCGCGTGGCAGACGACGCCGCCCATTCCGACCTCGGCGCGCCGCTGGCGGAACGCGTCGAACGTCGCGGGATCGTGGTTCGTCGGCCGCCATGTGCGCGGGCTCTGCGTGAAGACCTGCATCGAGTCGGCGCCGATCGCGACGGCGCGGTCGACGGCCTTGTGGATGCCGCCCGACGAGGAGACGTGCGCGCCGATCTCCATCACCGCAGCCAGGCTTCCAGCCGCGCGGCCTCGTCGTCCGCCTCGCGTCGGACGCTACGCGGCAGCGGTGCGAACGGCTCGATGCGCACGCGGCCATTCTCGACGTCCCAGGTGCCGGCCACGAAGCCGTCGACGAGGAGCGTCGACTTCACCCAGCCGCCGTCGATGACGAGCGGCCGATGGTCGTCCGCGATGACGCGCGTCCGATCCTTGTGCGAGAGGAGGAGGTTGTCGAACCGGGGGAGAAAGCGCACCGGCGCGCGCGTATCGGCGGGTGGAAGCGGCGCCCTAGGCAGGTCGAGCAGCTCCCGTCCCTGTTCGTCCCGGAATCGCCGGAGCGGCTCGAGCGCGTCGAGAGCGGACCCGACGTCGCCCGCCCGGAGGCCGGACCATACGCCGATGTCCGTTCGTGTCGCGGGACCGAATGCGCCGAGGTACCGCCGGACGAGCTCCACGCGCGCGGCGGCGGGGTCGGCAGGCGGATGCTCGACCGTCACGTAGCGAGTCGCGCCTTTCGCCTTCCAGAGCCCGGATTCGGGTGCGTGTGCAATACGTGCCTGCGTGCGCAGCACGTACCAGGCGCGGTCTTCGAGCGGGAGGTCGACCTGCGCGGCGATCTCGGCCCGCGTCCGCGGTGTCGTGCAGAACGTCCGCGCGATGTCGGGGATGCCTTCGGCGAACTCGACGCCGTTTGCCCACGGGGGTGCTTCGACCGCCGTCGCAAAGGTGGCGTAGTCGCGGGCGGAGACGAGATGGATCGTCCCGCGCATCAGCACGGCGCGCACGATCCGCCGTGCGAGCAGCCCCTTCTCGAGCGCCTCGCGCCGGAAGCCTTCGGTGCGCGTCCACAGTCCGACGTAGGGGGCGGGCGCCCACTGCGCCTGCAGACCGGCGACGCGCTCGAGTGCGGCTGCCGGCGAGAGCTGCTTCCGCTCGAGCAGGAGCTGACGCGCGAGGGTCGCTCGGTTGAGCTCGCGCAGCGTCAATACGCGCATCGCAGGAACTCGACCGATCGATCCGTGAGGACGGCGAACTCAGCGAGATCGGACATGACCGCGCCGGGGTTCACGTACAGCGCGCCGCCGATGACGCGCGTCCACTGCTGATGCGTATGGCCGCCCGCGAGGACCTCGAAGCCGGCGACGCGCCAAGCCGCGTCGTCCACGGTCTCGGGCAACAGCACGTCGTCGTACGAGCGCGGCGAGCCGTGGAACGCGAGCAGCGACCCGAGCTCGATCGTCTGCTGAAAGGAGCGGATCTGGTCGAGATGACCGGCGTCGAGCTGTTCGAGCGTCCACGCACGCTTCTCGAGCTGCGCCGCGGTGACCGGCTCCGGCGAGTCGGCCTGCACCTCGAGCAAGAAGTCGTCCGCGTTGCCGAGGACGACCGGCCAGCCGAGCTCGGCGAGACGGTCGAGCACTTGCCGTGGCTCGTCGCCTCCCTGCACCGCGTCGCCGAGGCAGACCGCGCTGTCGACGCCCAGCCGCTCGAGCTCCTCGATCACGGCCGCGAGCGCTCGGTCATTCCCGTGGATGTCGGACACGAGGCCGAGAGGCACCGCTCTACGATAAGCAGACGGTGACTGTTCGCGTTCGCATGGCTCCGAGCCCGACGGGCTTCCTGCACATCGGCGGTGTGCGGACCTTCCTCTTCAACTGGCTCTTCGCGCGTCAACAAGGCGGAGAGAACCTCCTGCGGATCGAGAACACCGACACGACGCGCGAGGTCGCGGAGGCGGTCGATCACATCCAGGCCTCGCTCGCGTGGCTCGGGATCGACTGGGACACCGAGCCGACGTTCCAGCTCGACCGCATCGAGGACTGCCGCCGCGTCGCCGAGCAGCTCGTGGCCGAGGGGAAGGCGTACGAGGACGACGGCGCGATCCGCTTCCGCATGCCGAACGAGGGCATCACCGCGTGGGACGACGCCGTTCGCGGCCACGTCGAGGTACCGAACGAGACGATCGAGGATCTCGTGCTCGTCCGGTCGGACGGGCGGCCGACGTACAACTTCGCCTCGCCGATGGAGGACGTGTGGGACGGGATCACGCACGTCATCCGCGGCGACGACCACATCTCGAACACGCCGAAGCAGATCAACATCATCCGGGCGGTCGGCGCCGACGTTCCGGTCTACGCGCACGTGCCGAGCATCTTCGGCGCCGACGGCAAAAAGCTCTCGAAGCGACACGGTGCCA
>DASYFU010000372.1:0-3864 GCA_036498225.1 Gaiellaceae bacterium
AGGGTGACGTTCGTGACCTTCGTCCCCCGCGTGCCGGCCTGTGCCGTCGCAGCCAGGAGCACCACGGCGACCAGCAGGCCGAGGACGACTCCCAAGCGCATGCGCATGACCTATAACCCTCCTATTTGGAACCGGTTTCAGACCGGATGGGCGGCGAGATTACGCGGTCTTGCCGGAAAAATCAAGCAACCCATCCCTTGACTCTCAGACGACGCGCCGCCACCCTTGGTTAGGCATGGAACCGCTATCAGGCATCGGCCCGGCACGGATCGCCGACGTCGCCGCCCGCGCCGGGGTGGGCGTCGCCACGGTTTCGCGGGTGCTCAACGGCCACGGGAGCGTGCGGCCGGCGACCCGGGACCGGGTGCTGGACGCGATCAGAGCGCTCAACTATCGCCCCAGCTCGGTCGCCCGAAACCTCTCGCTCCAGCGGACCATGGTCGTTGGCGCCGTCCTCCCCTGGTTCACGAACCCGTCGGCGGTCCAGCGGGTGCGCGGGATCGTCGAGGGCCTCAGCGGCTCCGCCTACGACCTGATGGTCTTCGACGTGGAGTCGGAGGACCGTCAGCGGCGCGCGTTCGAGCTCTTCGACCGCGGTGACCGCGCGGACGGCCTGCTAGTCGTGTCGACGCTGCCGCCGGAGCCGGAGGTCGAGCGCATTCGTGCGGCACGCATGCCGTGCATCCTCGTGGACGCCATCCATCCGTCGCTCCCGTGCATCGCCGTCGACGACGGCGCCGGCGGCGAGATGGCGACGCGCCACCTGATCGAGCTCGGCCACCGGCGCATCGCGCACATCGGCGACACGCCGCCCGAGTTCCGCTTCGACTGGAGCCGCGACCGCACGCGCGGGTACGAGCGCGCGCTCGCGCGCGCGGGCATCGAGTTGCGCCGCGAGTACGTGCGCGAGGGCACGCGCCTGCTGCACGTCGCGCGCGGGACGGCGACCGAGCTCCTCTCGCTCCCCGACCGGCCGACGGCGATCTTCGCGGCGTCCGACACGCAGGCGTTCGGGACACTCGAGGCCGCGCGCGCGCTCGGCATCCGCGTGCCCGAGGATCTGTCGGTGATCGGCTTCGACGACATCGACATCGCGTCGTATGTCGGCCTGACGACGGTACGGCAACCGCTCTTCGAGAGTGGACGCCGCGGCGCAGAGCTCCTCCTGCGTGCGCTGTCCGGACGGCCGGTCGAGACGCGCACCGAGCTGCTCCCGCTCGAGCTCATCGTGCGCAGCACGACCGGCCCTGCACCCTCCTAGCGCGGCGGCACGATCGAGAGCGGCGCGTCGAACGAGCTGTAGCGCTCGTGCATGAAGTGCGCCGTCGTCATCATCCGGAGGTCGAATGTGCGCTGCGTGCGCGCGTCGACGGTGATCGCGAACCACGCCGGTGTGCGCGGGTCGTAGAACGTGATCGACAGCGTCGCGCCGATCTCGCGAATGACGTGAGCGTCGGTCGCGGACTGCCAGACAGGCACGGGTTGCTTCAGCTGCGGCGTCTGCGGCGACGCGATCCAGCGGCCGCCCGGTGCGCGATCCCACCGCGTCCCGCCGACGATGACCGCGCTGTAGCCGCCCTGGATGGCATATGCGACGCGGTTGGGCGCGACCGTTCGCCATTCGCTCGAGACGACGTGCGTCGCGTCCGAGCCGAGGTGGTCGGAGAACGCGAGCGAGCGCAGAGATCGCCACACGCGTGTCGCACGCGCGACGATCGCAGAGGCATCCGGCGGCGGCCACGGGGATGGGAGCGGAACGCTCCAGCGCGTCCCCCCCACCTCGACGTCGATCGCCTTCGAGCGCGGAACGGTCGCGCGGTAGCAGCCTGCGCCGCATGCCACCGCGCGCGTCGAGCCGATCGAGACCGTGCGGCCGTTCACGCCGGTGCCCTGCTGGCCGACGATGGACACCTGCGCAAGAACATTCGAACCGTGCGGCACGAGCCCGAGGGCGAGGACGTCCGGGCCGTCCTCGCGGCTGAAGACCACGGCGCCCGCGGGCGGCGCGGGGAAGCCCGGGGCCGGGGTCGACGGCGTCGACGCGGCAGGAAGCTGCGCGGACGCGGTCGAGACCGGTCCCGGCGTGCGCTGTAGAACGAGCGCCGCGAGCACGACCGCCCCGGCGCCGGCCGCGAGCGCGAGCAGGGCAGCCGTCAGCCTGAGGATCACTCAGGTGAGGCTAGCGATCGAGGAGTGCTAGCCGGCTTCGGGAAGCTGCTTGTACCGCTCCCCGCCGCGAACGCGGAGCACCCGCGCGAACGACGACGGCAGCCACCAGTTCCACGAGCCGAGCAGGCGCATGAGCGCAGGCACGAGCAGCGCCCTGATCACGGTCGCGTCGAAGATGATCCCCGCTGCGAGCCCGATGCCGAACTGCTTGATGTCGGTGCCCGGGCTCATCGAGAGCACGAAGAACGCGAACATGAGGATGGCCGCAGCGCTCGTCACGAGCTTGCCCGTGCGCGCGAGGCCGAGCGCGATCGCCCTCGGTGTGTCGCCGGTCTCGTCATACGCCTCGCGCATGCGCGTGAGCATGAAGACCTCGTAGTCCATCGACAGCCCGAAGAGGAACGCGAAGATCATCAACGGAATCCACGGGATGATCGACTGCGTCGCAGGGACGCCCCAGATCGCGTTCGATCCGTGCCCCTTCTGGAAGATGAAGACGATGATCCCGAACGCGGCGCCGAGCGAGACGAGGTTGAGCACGGCCGCCTTCAGCGGCAGCACCACCGAGCGGAACGCGCGCATCAGCAACAGGACGGTCAGGAGGATGACCAGCCCGAGCACGTAGGGGAAGTTCCCGTACACCGCGTGCACGAAGTCGCGGTCCGCCGGAGCGATGCCGCCGAGCGTCGCCTGCGTGCCGTTCAACTCCTTGTGCACGCGCGTGACGAGGCTCTGAATGTGCGGGCTCGCGCCGTCGATGGCCGGGAAGGCCTCGACGATCGAGTCGCCGCCCTTGCGCCACGTCGGGCCGGTCGGCGCGACCGCGCCGTCGATCCCCGGCGTCGCGCGCAGCTTCGCCGCGATCGGCGCGGGCGATGCACCGTGCTCGACGAGCACGTCGAACGGCTTCATCACCCCGGGCGAGATGCCGGCGGCGGCCAATGCTGCGCGGCCGACGATCGCGTCGCCGCTGCCGGGCAGATCCTTCGCCTGCGCCTCGCTCGGATTGAGCTGGACACCGAAGAAGACGAGTACGCCGACGATCGTGAGGCCCGCGGCGGCGACCGCCCACGGACGCCGCATGACGAAGTTCGCCCAGCGGCCCCACGGCCCGTCCTCGGGATGGCCGCGGTCGACGAACCGCTTCGGCAACAGCCGCATGCTGTTGATCCGCTCGCCGAGAACGGCGAGGAGCGCCGGCAGCAGCGTGATCGCGGCGAGCACGGACACGAGTGGAATGAGGAGGCCGCCGAGGCCGATCGAGCGGATGAAGGGCAGCGGCAGCACGATCATCGACACGAGCCCGACCGCGACGGTCGACCCGGAGACGATCACGGAGCGGCCTGCGTGGGTCATCGTCTCGACGAGCGCGGTCTCGACGTCCTCGCCTTCGCGCAGCTCATCGCGGAAGCGGAAGATCATCAGCAGCGCGTAGTCGATGGCGACGCCGAGGCCGACGAGCGCGATGAGGAACTCGACGATGATCGACACGTTCGTGACGTAGGTCAGCGCCCACACGAGCGAATACGTGTTGAGGATCGAGGCGATCGCGATCGCGATCGGGATGAGCACCGCCGGGAGCGTCCCGAAGACGAAGAAGAGGATGACAAGGGCGCCTCCACCGCCGATGAGCCCCTCGGTGAGGACGCTCGGCCCCTTGCCGCCACCCGACGACGCCTCCTCGAGCGCGTCGCG
>DASYFU010000373.1:0-6383 GCA_036498225.1 Gaiellaceae bacterium
CGCGCCCGCAGCCGCGGCCGCCTCCGCCGTCGCCGTCCGCGGGTATGGCAGATCGACGAGCGTCTGACCCGGGCCGAGCTCGACGAGCACCTCGTCCCGCACCGGGGTCGCGTTGATCACGAGGTCCACGTCGCGGACGTCCGGCGGCCACTCCCCCTTGCGGGAGAAGACCCGCGCCTGTGGCAACGCGTGCCTGAACGCGATCGCCGCGCCGCCGTTGCCGATGATCGCCGGCCGCTCGACCTCGATCCCGTCGAGGATCGCTGCGTCGGTCGAGTAGCCGACCTCGCCGACGAGTGTGTTCACCGACGGGAGCTCCGAGCCGACGAGCTTCGCCACGGCGACCTTGTGCGGCGTGGTCACGTTCGCGCCGGCGAAGCCGAGCGCGCCGAGCCCGCGCACCGCGTCCGCTAGGTCCTCGGGCGGAACGTCGAGCGCGACGTACGCCCAGTCGAGGCCGCGCGCCGCGAAGGCGGCGTTCTGCATCCACGGCGAAAGCGAGTGCTCGACCGGATGGCCGAGCAGCGCGACGAGCCTAGTAGCCGTAGAGATGCTCGTGGGTGAGGAAGTCGTTGTAGTTGGACGTGAAGTAGTGATGAAGGTGATCCGGCTTGCGCACGAAGTAGAGGTAGTCGACGTGCGCAGGATGGGCCGCCGCTTCGATGGAGGCTAACCCCGGATTCGCGATCGGCGTGGGCGGCAGGCCGAGGAACTTGCGCGTGTTGTACGGGTTGTTGCTGTCCAGCTCCGACTGGAGCAGCGACTGCGTTCCCGGCACGTTGAGCCCGTAGCGGATGGTCGAGTCCATCCCGAGCGGCATCCGGTCGTGCAGCCGGTTGTAGATGACGGCCGCGACCAGCTTCCGCTCGCTGGGTACCACCGCCTCGCGCTCCACGATCGACGCGATCTTCAGCACGTCGTACGGCGTGAGGTTCTTCGACTTGGCGTATGCGAGATCGACGTTCCCGAAGTTCGTCTGAAACGCCGCGAGCTGCGCGCCGATCAGCTGGGCCGAGGTCGTCTTCCTGTCGAAGTCGTACGTCGAGGGAAAGAGGAAGCCCTCGAGCGGGAGCTTCGCCGGCCCGAACCCGGGGATACGCCTCGGGCCGGACGCCGCCAGATACGTCTTTGCGGAGATCTTCGGATGCACGTGGCGCTCGCGATGCGCGATCTTCGCCACCGCCTGCACGCGTTCCGCCATCTGTGCGCGCGTGAAGCCCTCGGGAAAGACGACGCGGAACTGGTGCAGCTGCCGGATCGTCGTCGTCTGCGCTGCGTGGCCTCCACCCCCGCAGCCGGCGACGAGCACCGCGACGGCCGCTAGCGGCGCGAGCTTGCGGACCACTCGAGGTAACTGGAGAGGAGATGCGCGGCTGCCCGCGCATCTTCGGACGTCGACGACGGGGTCTGCTCTGCAAGGTCGGTCGTGAAGCGCTCGTCGAAGAGGACGACCGGAACGTCCACCGCCGCACGCAGCGTCTTGGCGAACCGCTCCGCCGCCTTCGCCTGCTCGCCGCGCTCGCCGCGCAGCGTCAGCGGATGGCCGACGACGACTTCCTCCACGCCCTGGTCGCGAACGATGGCGACGATCTCGTCGATGTCGGCGCGCTTCACGACGCCGAGCGGCCGCGCGACGACCCCGGTCGGATCGGAAACGGCCACGCCGGTCCGCGCCGACCCGAAGTCCAATGCCATCACCTTCACGCGATCGCTTTCCTGGCCGCCGCGAACGCGCTCGGGATCTCGTCCGGCGCGTTCCCGCCGGCCTGCGCCATCGTCGGCTTGCCGCCGCCGCGGCCCCCGACGATCTGGCCCATCTCGTTCGCGAGCGCGGCCGCGTCGACGCCCACGCTCTCGGCGACGTTCACGACGATATGCACGCGCCCGTCGGTGATGGACGCGACGATCGCGCCGTCCGCTTTTTCCTGCTGCCGGATGCGGTCGGAGAGATCGCGGAGCGGGCCGGGCTGAAGATCCTTCGTCTCGGCGAGGACGACGCCGTCGACGCGCTCGCTGATGGTGTACGCCGCCTCGGCCTTCGCCTTCGGCTTCTCCTTCCGCGCGCGCTCGATCTCGCCGCGCAGCTCGTCCGCCTCCCGGACGCGCTCGTGCAGGAGCGCGAACGCCTCGCCGGACGTGACGGCCTCGATGCGCCGCGCGCCGGAACCGACAGACGCCTCCCCGAGGATGACGAACGGGCCGATCTCCGCGGTCGTCCGCACGTGGGTGCCGCCGCACAGCTCGACGGACCACCCTCCGATGTCGACGATGCGCACGATCTCGCCGTACTTCTCGCCGAAGAGCATCATCGCGCCGAGCATGCGCGCCTCGTCGATCGTCGTCTCATAGGTGCGCACGGGCAGGTTCTCGAACACGCGCTCGTTGACGCGGCGCTCGACCTCCGCGCGCTCGTCCGCGCTCAGCGCCTGCGGGTGCGTGAAGTCGAAGCGAAGCTTGTCCGGGCGAACGGCGGAGCCCGCCTGCTTGACGTGGTCGCCGAGCACTTCGCGCAGGCACTCGTGCAGGAGGTGCGTCGCGGTGTGGTTTGCCATCGTCGGGAAGCGGACGCTCCACGGCACCTTCGCCGTCACGCGGTCGCCCTCGGCGAAGCCTTCGCCGCGGAAGACGATCTCCTGGTCGTGATCGAGGCGGATGAGCTCGACGACCTCGGCCGTCGTCCCGTCCTCCTTCACAACCACCCCGGTGTCAGACACCTGGCCGCCGCCGGCGGGATAGAACGGCGACCGCTCGAGCTTCGCCTGGAAGAGCCCGTCGCCGAGGTCGGCGTACGCGACGATCGCGGTCGGCACCTCCGTGCGCTCGTAGCCGACGAACTCGGTGCGCGGCGCGCCGGGGAAGCGCACGTCGACGGTGACGCCGCTCGTGCGCCGCGAGATCTCGCGGTGCTCCTCGAACAGGCGCGTGTACTCCTCGTCGTTGACGCCGAGGCCGCGCTCGCGCGCGAGCTCCTGCGTCAGCTCGATCGGGAAGCCGTACGTCGCCTGCAGCGTGACCGCGTCGTCGCCGGTGATCTCGCCGCGCGCGGCCGCCTCCTCGAACACCTTCATCCCGCGCTCGAGCGTTTCGCCGAAGCGTTCCTCCTCGGCGAGGAGGACGCGCGTGATCTCGCGACGATGCTCGGCCAGCTCCTGGTACGCGTCCCCCATCTGCTCGATCACCGCGTCGGCGAGGCCGGCGAGGAAGGGCGGCTGCATGCCGATGCGCTGCCCGTGCTGCGCGGCGCGGCGGATGACGCGCCGGAGGACGTAACCCCGTCCTTCGTTGGACGGCGTGATGCCGTCGCCGACGAGGAACGTCATGCCGCGACCGTGATCGGCGAGCACGCGATGCGCCTTCGTCGCATCAGGCGAGTCGCCATACGCGACGCCGGATTCGGACGCGATCCAGCGCATGATCGTCTGGTAGCCGTCGGTGTCGTAGACCGACGCAACCTGCTGGATGATCTGCGCCGTGCGCTCGAGCCCCATCCCCGTGTCGACGTTCTGCGCGGGGAGCGGCGTCAACGTTCCGTCCGGATGCTGTTCGTACGCCATGAAGACGAGGTTCCAGAACTCGAGGAAGCGCGCGCAGCGCGTGCAGCCGGGCGCGCAATCGGGCTCGCCGCAGCCCGTCTCGGGGCCCCAGTCGTAGTAGATCTCCGAATCGGGGCCGCAGGGCCCCGGGCCGCCGACCGACCAGAAGTTCTCCGACGACGGAAGCGGGACGATGCGCTCGGCCGGGATGCCGATGGCCTCCCAGAGACGGATCGCGTCCTCGTCCGGCCCGAGCTTCAGCTCGGGGTCCCCCGCGTGCACGCTCACCCAGATCCGGTCCCAGTCGATCGCGAGCCGGTCGCGGATGAACTCGGTGGCGAAGTCGATCGCCCCTTCCTTGAAGTACTGGCCGAACGAGAAGTTGCCGAGCATCTCGAAGAACGTCAGGTGGTACGTGTCGAGGCCGACCTCGTCGATGTCAGGCGTGCGGAAGCACTTCTGCGCGGTCGTCGTGAGCGGCGCGGGCGGCTTCTCGCGGCCGAGGAAGAACGGCATCTGCGGCTGCATGCCCGCCGTCGTCAGCAGCGTCGAGCGGTCGTCGGAGCGCGGGATCAGCGACGCCGAGGGACGCCGCATGTGCCCCTTCTCCTCGAAGAAGGAGAGGAATCCCTCGCGGATCTCCGCAGTCGTGCGCATCGAGCCATTCTAGGGTGGGCGTCTTCCGCCTCCGGCCGTATGCTCGCCGGGTGCGACTCCGCCGGAAGTACCGCATCCGTCGGCTGATGCCCGTCTCGCTGCTCGTGCTCGCAGCGATCGTCGCGGGCGCCTGGATCGGCGCGCGGCGTCCGACGGCGACCGTGAACGCCGCCTCTTCGGGGCCGATCGTCGTCGCCGCGCCGGTCGTTCATACGGAGCGCGCCGTCCCGCTGGCGCCCGAGCACCTGCTCAGCGCGGGTAGCACCGCGCCCCATGCGTTCTCGCCGCCACTCTCGGCGGCGGCGGCGATCGTCGTCGACGCCGGCACCGGGCGCGTCATCTGGTCGCTCAACCCGCACCAGCGCCGGAAGGTTGCGTCGCTGACGAAGATCATGACCGCGCTGCTCGCGCTGCACAGGCTTGCTCCGCATGACATCGTCACGGTCGCCAAGTCCGTGCCGCGCGTCCCGCTCGTTCGCGAGGGATTGCGCGCCGGAGAGAAGGTCCAGGCGTGGAAGCTCTTCTACTCGATGCTCCTGTACTCCGGAAACGACGACGCGCTCGCGCTCGCAATCGCGGCTGGTGGCGACAAGTGGACGTTCGTCCGTGAGATGAACGACGAGGCGCACCGTCTCGGCCTGCGTGATACGCACTTCATCTCGCCGAGCGGCGTCGTCGACCGCGACAACTACTCGAGCGCGTGGGACATGGCGGCGCTCACACGCGTCGCGCTGCGGAACGAGCGGTTCGAGCGCATCGTCCGCACGAAGATCATCCACGTGTCGTGGAGCGCGCCGACCTACTCGAAGGTGTACGTGAACAACAACCTGATGCTGCGGATGTATCCCGGCGCGAACGGCGTCAAGACGGGATACACGCACAAGGCGGGCCCGTGCCTCGCCGTGTCGGCGACGCGGCACGGCCGGACGCTCATCGCGGTGCTGCTCGACGACCCGAACATGTACGCCGACGGCACACGCCTGCTCAATTACGGCTTCGCGAGCTCCTAGCGTCCACATCCTCGTCGGAGGCGATCTCCGCGCGGATCTTCTCGAGCGAGCGGCGGATGAGCCGCGAGACGTGCATCTGCGAGATGCCGACCTGCTGCGCGATCTGCGACTGCGTCAGGCCGTCGAAGAAGCGCAGCTGCAGGATCTTGCGCTCGCGCTCGTCCAGCGCGCGGAACCCCGGTGCGAGCACGGCGCGATCCTCGGACACCTCGTACTGGTGCTCGATCGTCCCGATCGACTCGAGCGGGTCCATGTCGTCCTCGCCGTCGCCTCCACTGGAGGAGAGCGAGAGCGAGGAGTACGCGCGCCCCGACTCGAGCGCCTCGAGCACTTCCTCCTCCTGCGCGCCGGCGGCCTTCGCGAGCTCCGGAATCGTGGGCGAGCGCCCGAACTGCACCGTCAACTGCTCGACGAGGCGCGAGAGCTGGACGTTGAGCTCCTGGAGGCCGCGTGGAACGCGAACGGCCCAGCCCTTGTCGCGGAAGTGGCGCTTGATCTCGCCGATGATGTTCGGTGTCGCGTACGTCGTCAGCTCGACGCCGCGCTCGATGTCGAACCGGTCGATCGCCTTGATCAGGCCGATGGCGCCGATCTGGACGAGATCCTCGAGCTGCTCACCGCGATACGAGTAGCGGCGGGCGAGCGAGCGCACGAGCGACATGTACTGCTCGATGAGCTGCTCACGCGCTTGCAGGTCGCCCTGCTCGTGGTAGCGCCGGAGCAGGATCTTGTCGTCGATCCGCGTCATCCCGCGACCACCCGCTTGCTCAGCTCGACCCACGCGCCGCCGTCACGCTCCTCGACCTCGTGCGTGTCGCAGACGGTCTCGAGGACGCGGCGCAGGTCGAGGCCGCCGTCCGAGTCCGCCGCGTGCACCTTCTCCGGCGGGAACGGCCCGAGGGCGGCGCGCAGCACGCCGTCGTCGGCGGAGAGCGACACGACGAGCTCGTCCGCGTCGTCGCGAAGCGCGAGCAGCGCCTCGATTCCGACCTGCAGGTCGTCGAGGTCGTCGTATGTCACGTCGAGCCGCAGCGCGAGACCGCCGGTGACGAGATGCGCGATCGGCCTGAAGTCCTCCTCCGCCGGAATGACGAGCCTGATCTCGTCGGTCGTCATTTTCCCGCGTTCCGCAACTCGTCGGCGAGATCGCGCTCGCGCCGGGCTGCGGCCTCCTTCCCGGCCT
>DASYFU010000374.1:0-3380 GCA_036498225.1 Gaiellaceae bacterium
CCATCCCCCACGCCGGCGAGCGCAGGTCGTGCGCGCGTAGGAGGCCGCCGAACCGCTCGCGATCCTCGGCGAGGTCGACCGCGTCCTGCGGCGTGCCGAGGATCTTGTAGCCGGCCTCCTCGATCGAGCGCGCGAGCTTGAGCGGCGTCTGGCCGCCGAACTGGATCACGACGCCTTCCGGCCGCTCGCGGTCGCACACGGCGAGCACGGACTCCGTGTCGAGCGGCTCGAAGTAGAGCCGGTCGGAGGTGTCGTAGTCGGTCGACACCGTCTCCGGGTTGCAGTTGACCATCACCGACTCGTAGCCGAGCTCACGGAACGTCGCGACCGCGTGGACGCAGCAGTAGTCGAACTCGACGCCCTGCCCGATGCGGTTCGGGCCCGAGCCGAGGATCACGACGCGCGGGCGGTGACCGGCGGGCGGCGCCTCATCGGCCTCGCCCCAGGTCGAGTAGTAGTAGTTCGACGCGGCCTCGACCTCGGCGGCGCACGAGTCGACGCGCCGGTAGACCGGACGGACGCCGCAGTCGCGCCGGCGCGCCCTCACCGCGGACTCGGGGACGTCAGCGGCGTCGGCGATGTCGGCGTCGGAGAGACCGAGCCGCTTCAGGCGGAGCCAGTCGTCGGCGACGAGCTCGTCGATCGAGGCGCCGGCGATCTCGAGCAGCGTCTCCTGGATCGTCCAGACCTCTTCCTCGAAGAACGGGTGCACGCCCTCCGGGAGGTCGGCGAGTGTCTGCCAGGGCGTCGCAGCGCCCGGGTCGAGCTCCCGCGAGCGCATCGCTTTCAGGAATGCTTCTCCGAATGTGCGGCCGATGCCCATCGTCTCCCCGACCGACTTCATCTGCGTGCCGAGGGTGCGGTCGGCGCCGGGGAACTTCTCGAACGCGAACCGCGGGAACTTGACGACGACGTAGTCGAGCGTCGGCTCGAAGCTCGCGGGCGTCGTGCCGGTGAGGTCGTTCGGGATCTCGTCGAGCGTGTAGCCGACGGCGAGCTTCGCGGCGACCTTCGCGATCGGATAGCCGGTGGCCTTCGACGCGAGCGCGGAGGAACGCGAGACGCGCGGGTTCATCTCGATCACGCGGATGTCGCCGCTCACGCGGTCGCGTGCGAACTGGATGTTCGAGCCGCCGGTGTCGACGCCGACCGCGCGCACGACGGCTGCGGCTGCGTCGCGCAGCTCCTGGTACGCCTCGTCGGAGAGCGTCATCTTCGGCGCGACCGTGACCGAGTCGCCGGTGTGCACGCCCATCGGGTCGAGGTTCTCGATCGAGCAGACGATCACGACGTTGTCGACGTGGTCGCGCACGACCTCGAGCTCGAACTCGTCCCAGCCGCGCACCGACTCCTCGACGAGCACCTGCCCGATCGGGCTTTCGCGCAGGCCGATCTCGACTTGCGCGCGCAGCTCCTCCGGTGTGTGCGCGAAGCCGCCGCCGTGTCCCCCGAGCGTGAATGCCGGTCGCACGACGGCGGGCGTCGCGATGCCTTCGATCTGCGCGACGTCGGTGACGATCGTGGAATGCGGCACGCGCAGTCCGCACGACTCGACGGCCGTCTTGAAGAGCTGCCGGTCCTCGGCGCGGTTGATCACGTCGAGCTTCGCGCCGATCAGCTCGACGCCGAGCTCGGCGAGGATGCCCGACTCGGCGAGCTCGCGCGCGAGGTTGAGCGCGGTCTGGCCGCCCATCGTCGGCAGCAGCGCGTCGGGCCGCTCGCGCCGGAGGACGTCGGCGACGCCGTCGAGGTCGAGCGGCTCGAGGTAGGTGCGGTCGGCGAAGCCCGGGTCGGTCATGATCGTTGCCGGGTTCGAGTTGACGACGACCGTGCGGAAGCCGTCCTCGCGCAGCACCTTCAGCGCCTGGCAGCCCGCGTAGTCGAACTCGGCCGCCTGGCCGATCACGATCGGGCCGGAGCCGACGAGGCATATCGTCTCGATGTCGGTGCGCCTCGGCATTTAGTGCTCCCCCAGGCGATACATGCCCGCTTCCGGCCCGCGATCACGCGGCGCGCTGGTGCGTCCTCGGTCGCGCCCATAGCCACCGCTATGGGCACTCCCTGCGTCCTTCCATCGCGTGGTGCTCGCGACCCGGAAGCTAGGCGGCATCACCTGGCGGAGCACTACTCGGCCACCTCGTCGACCCAGCGCTCGAGCAGCGGCCAGGCGTCGTGCGGCCCCGGCCCCGCCTCGGGATGGAACTGCAGCGACCGCGCGTGCAGGCCGGGGAAGTCGAGGCCTTCGACGGTGTCGTCGTAGAGGGAGACGTGCGTCGCCTCCTTCGCGTCGGTCGCGCGCACGGCGAAGCCATGGTTCTGACTCGTCACGAGCACTCGCCCGCCCTCGCGCTGCAGCACCGGGTGGTTCGCGCCCCTGTGGCCGAACGGCAGCTTGAACGTCTCGTGGCCGGTCGCCATGGCGAGGATCTGGTGGCCGAGGCAGATGCCGAGCACGTTCGTGCGCCCGAGCAGGTCGCGCGCCACCGCGGTCTCCGCCTCGAGCGGCCCGGGATCGCCGGGGCCCGGGGAGAGCAGCACGCCGTCGTAGCCGGCGAGCTCGTCCACGTCCACGTCGTGCGGATAGACCGTGACCGCTGCGCCGGCCGCTGCGAGCCGCCGCAGCACCGAGTTCTTCACGCCGTAGTCGACGACGGCGACGCGCGTGCGCCCTTCCGGCGCGTAGACGTACGGCTCGTCCGTCGACACGCCCTCGACGAGCGCCCGGCCCGCCATCGAAGGAACCTCTGCGAGAGCCGCGAGCGCCTCGTCGACCGACGGGCTCGCGGCGACGGCGATCGCGCGCATCGCGCCGCCCTCGCGCAGCCTCAGGACGAGCGAGCGCGTGTCGATGCCGGTGAGCGCGACGACACCCCGCTCGCGCAGCCAGTCCGTCCACGCCGGGCCGCGCGCCTCGCGCATCAGCACCGCCTTCGCATGCGTCTGCGTCGACTCGGAGCGCTCGTCGGCGACGCCGTAGTTGCCGACCATCGGCGCCGTGAAGCAGACGAGCTGCTCCGCGAAGCTCGGGTCCGTCACCGCCTCCTGGTAGCCGGACATCCCGGTGGTGAAGACGGCCTCCCCCGTCGCAGATCCCTCGGCCCCGACCGAGTCGCCGCGGAAGACCGTGCCGTCCTCGAGTGCGAGGAAGCCCTTCACCGGGCGTAGGCCGTCGCGCCCGAGACGATGGTCGCCGCGATCTCGCCCGCCAGCGTCTCCCCGATCAGCCAGGAGTTCGTCGAGCGCGAGCGGAACGTGTCTTCGCGCACGCGCCACTCGCGGTCGAGATCGAGCAGGACGAGGTTCGCCGTCGCACCGACGGCGACGCGCGGTCGTTCGATCCCGAAGATGCGCGCCGGCCCGGTGGACATCCGCTCGACGAG
>DASYFU010000375.1:0-1912 GCA_036498225.1 Gaiellaceae bacterium
AGCACCTGGGCCTGATCGGTGTCGGTGAGCTCCTTGACGATCAGTCCGTCGGCGAGGAACAGGATGCGGTCGGCGATCGCCGCGGCACGCGCCTCGTGGGTCACCATCACGATCGTCTGGTTGTAGTCGCGCGCGGAGTCGCGCAGCAGATTGAGGATTTCGCCGCCCGTCTTCGAGTCGAGGTTCCCAGTCGGTTCGTCCGCGAAGAGGATCGTCGGCTTCGTGACGAGAGCGCGCGAGATCGCAACGCGCTGCTGCTCGCCGCCGGAGAGCTCGGAGGGACGGTGCGAGCGGCGCTTGGCGATGCCCGTCTTCTCGAGCAGCTCGTCGAGCCACGCCTTGTCGGGCTTCTCGCCGGCAATGGTGAGCGGGAGGACGACGTTCTCCTCCGCGTCGAGCATCGGCAACAGGTTGAAGAACTGGAAGACGAAGCCGATGTGCTTGCGTCGCAGGCGCGTCAGGTCGCCGTCGTTCAACGCGGTGATCTCGGTCCCAGCGATCTCGACGGTGCCGCTCGTCGGCTTGTCGAGTCCCGCGAGGATGTGCATCAGCGTCGACTTGCCCGAGCCCGATGGCCCCATGACGGCGACGAGCTCGCCGGCGCGCACGTCGAGCGACACTCCGCGAAGTGCATCGACGGCAGTGTCGCCGTCGCCGTAACGGCGCGTAAGGGCATGCGCAGCGACGACCACGTCACCCGCTACGGGACCGCGCGACTGCGTCTGCTCCTCGGCGACCGACACGGAACAAACGTATCAGCGGTTTCCGGCGAGGAGAAAGCCGACGACGACGATTGCATACGCAACGATCAGCAGCCGGCCTTCGCGATGGCTCGTGCGTCCGTCGAGAACGGTCTTGCCGGCCAGCACGACCGCGGCCGCCATTGCAGCGAGCTCCTCCCAGCGAAAGCTGAGAGGCAGCGCGTTGTCGAAGAAAAGTGACAGAAGGGTTACGACCGGAACGACGAGCAGCGCCACCTGCGCGCTCGACGAGATCGCGATCTCGCTCGCGAGCTTCATCTTCCCGGCGCGGGCGATGACGATGGCGCCGCCGTGCTCGGCCGCGTTGCCGACGATCGCCACGATCACGGCGGCGATGAAGAACTCGCTCGCGCCGACCGCCGACGCGAAGCCCTTGATCGAGTGGACGAGGATCTCGCTGACGAACGCCGTTGCGACGGTGGCAACGGTGAGGACGCCGAGCGCGACCGGCAGCGGCCACGCCTGCTCGGATGCCATCGCCCGTTCCATCAGCCTGTGGCGGCGAAGGTTGCGGCCGGTGACGGCGAGGTAGAGCGTGAGCAGGACGACGGCGACCGGGATCGACACGAGCACCGCCGTGTGGCGCTCCGTGGGTCCCGTGTACCCGAGGATCGTGGTCGGGACGAAGAGGACGACCGCCGCGGCGACGAGTGCGATCTGCGAGACGAGCGAGCGCTTGTCGATCGGCTTCTCCGGCCCGACGACCTGCGCCACTCCGAAGACGAGCAGGAGATTCGATATGACGCTGCCGGCGAGCGAGCCGCGCACGACCTGGGGCAGTCCGTTCCCGATCGCGAACAGCGCGATGATCAGCTCGGGCGCGTTGCCGAAGCTCGCGTTGAGGAAGCCGCCGATGCCCGGGCCGGTGTGCTCCGCCGCATGCTCCGTCGTCTCGCCGATGAGCCACGCAAGCGGAATGAGCGCGATCGCCGCGAGCACGAAGAGCGCCGCGTTCCCCGGATGCGTCGCATAGTTCACCGCGATCGTGGCGGGCGCGAGGGCGAGCGACGCCCAGAGGATCCGTCGAGCCACGGCGGGTGTAGGTTAGTGCGGGCGGTGCTGGCGGCGGTGCTCTTCGACTGGGGCGACACGCTCATGCGTTGGGCGTGGGAGCCCGAGCTGCTCACGGACGGGCACGAAGCGGGCCTGCG
>DASYFU010000376.1:0-7954 GCA_036498225.1 Gaiellaceae bacterium
GCTACAGCTCTTCTGCTGCTCGAAGGAGCCCGGCGACGATGAGCAGCACCGCGGCCGCGAGACTGATGAAGAGGCCGATGCCGCGGCCCGCCGTCCCGAAGAACGTGTCCGGGATCGAGATGAGACGGATGAGCACGAAGATCGTCGCAAGCGATCCGAGCGAGATGAGCACGAGGCTCTCGGGCACGGTCGCCGGCAGCTCGACGCCCGCCTCGCGCAGCGCCTCGAGGATGAGCGTCGCGAGCCCGACGAAGAAGACGAGCTTGCCGAGCGCGCCGGTGTGCCAGCCGGTGACGGAGAGCGTCAGCCCGTCGGCCTGCGTGCCCGCGTACCAGTCAGTGAAGGCGGAGATCGCGAGGACGAGCCCTGCGATCCACGCCAGCCGCTCACCCCAGTAGCCGGGCACGACCGGGCGAGGCGCCGGGCGCCCCTCCTGCATCGGGCTCGGGCGCGGGGGAAGCAGGGGCTCGGGCGTTTGCACAGGCGAAGTATGGGCACATTTCGGCGCCCGGCGTGCGCCGCTTACAGCCCGAACAGATGATTGATCTCGTGCCAGGCGCCGAGGATGAAGGCGGCCGAGATCGCGAGCAGCACGGTCAGCACGATGTAGAAGCGGTAGCGGGCGAGGCGGCTCTCCTCCCGGTGGCGGACGCGGGCGTTGCGCCGGGCCCGGTGATACCGGTACCGGAGCTCCACCGTCGAGGGCTCGCGGGGAAGATCCTTCATCCGTTGGGCTGGCCTGGCCACGAACCGGGATTGTAAAGGGGTGGCGCCTGAAGCGATACTTTGGGCCGGGGGCCGGTGACATGACCGTCCAGGCAGTATCGGAAACGATCGGCGCAGGGCCGGGGATCTCGATCGAGGCCCTCGCCGCGCTTGCGCGCGCGGTCGCGGCCGCCGCGGGGCGGCCGAGCCTCGTCCCGGCGCTCCAGGATCTCGCGCAGGGGGCCCGTCTCGCGGCCGGCGCGGACGTCGCGCTCGTGCGGGTGGCGGAGGGCGATCGCCTCGAGACCGCCGCCGTTGCCGGATCGGCCGCGCTGGCAGCCGAGCTCGAGGGCGAGCGGACACCCGCAGCCGACATCCCGGAACGGCGCATCGACCTGCTCGCCGACGCGCCGGCCGCCGTTCGCCGCGTCGCCGATCGGACCGGGAGCTCGTCGATCATCCTCGAGCCGATCGGCTCGACGGCGGTGCTCGAGCTCTACCGGTCGAGCGCCTTCTCGCCGTCGGAGGAGCTCGGCGCTCAGCTCGCCGCCGCCCAGGTGGCGCTCGCGCTGCGGGCATTCGCCGTCGGGCCGATTCCTGACTCGCGCCATGCACTCGATCTCGCGGGCGAGGCGCTCGCTGCCGCGTTGCACGAGACCGAGCCCGCCGGCGAGGTCGTCCGTCTCACTGCCGGTGTCGTGGGCGCTCCCGTCGCGCTCCTCTGGCAGCGGGGAGAGGACGACGTGCTCGAGCTCATCGGGTCGCACGGGCTCGCCCAGGACCGCGGCCTCGGCGACGCGGCCGAGCTGGCGGCCGCCGCGCTTGCGGACGGAGGCGCGATCCGCGCGATCGCGAGCGACTCGCTGCCCGGCGGCTGCGGCGTCTCGACGACGCTCGCGCTGGGGGAGCCGCCCGTGGGCTTCCTGCAGCTGCTGTTCCCGGCCTCGGCCGAGCCGAGCGCCGACCAGCTCGGCCGACTCACGACCTTCGGCGTTCGTGCGGCGCATGTCCTGCGCTCGGGGAAGCGCGCCCGCGAGCTGGAGCTCGAGCTCGAGCGTTCGCGGGCGCTGCTCGCCGTCGTCGGGCAGGCGACGGCCGAGCTCTCTCTCACGCACACGCTCGAGACGTCGGTCGCACGCATCGCCGAGCTGCTCGACGTCGAGCGCGTCGCGGTCTATCTCCGCGTCGCCGGCGACCGCCTGACGCCGGCGGCCGGGCACGGGCTCACCGGCCCGCACACGCGCGTCGCGGAGCGGCTCCTCGAGCTCGGCACCGGCCCGTCGCGCCGCCGGCGGCCGCTCGTCGAAGTGGAGGACACCGTCGCCGACCTCCGCCTCGGCGACGCCCGCGACGCCGCGCGCGAGGCCGGGATCGACGCGGCGCTGGCCGTCCCGCTCGTCGTGCGCGACGACGTCATCGGCCTCCTCGCCGCCTATCCCGACCGCGGCCGAGCGACGAGCGAGAGCGAAGCGGCGCTCCTTGCCGCGCTCGCGTCCCAGCTCGCCGTGGCAGTGCAGAACGCGCAGCTGCACGAGCGCACCGCGGAGCTGTCCGCGCAGCGGGAGGCGGCGCTCGCATCGGAACGCGAGGCAGCGCGTCGCCTGGGCGCGCTGTACGAGATCTCACGCTCGTTCGCGCAGAGCCTGTCGCTCGACGCGACGCTCGACGCGCTCGTTCGCACGGTGGTCGAGGTGCTCGACGTCGACGCCGCCATCATCCGCATGCCGGACGGCCGCCGCGAGGTGCTCGAGCCGCGCGCGCTGTGGGTCAAGGACACGGGCCTCTCCGCTGCCGTGCGCAGCGTCCTGTGGCGCACGCAGCCGTTCGGCGCGACGGCGGTGCAGCGGCTCTTCCGCGAGGCGACGCCGATCCGCCTCCGCCGTCGCATGGCGAACGACCTGCTCGACCCGTTCCTCGAGAAAGGGTGGACCGGTGCGATGGTGCCTGTCGCGACACCGGCGGAGGTGATCGCGTCGCTCGGCATCTTCTCGTTCCGGCCGGGCAGCCCGATCAGCGCTGCGACGGTCGAATCGGCGATCGCCATCGCCGGCCAGGCCGCGCTCGCGATCGACAACGCGCGCCTGTACCAGCAGCAGAAGGAGTTCGCGGACACGATGCAGCGCTCACTGCTTCCGCGGTCGCGTCCGACGCTCGCCGGTCTCGAGGTCGGCGAGGTGTACGAGTCGTCCGCCCGCGTCGACGTCGGCGGCGACATCTACGACTTCGTCCCGCTCGACGACGGCCGGCTCGCCGTCGTCCTCGGAGACGTCACCGGCCACGGCGTCGACGCGACCGCCGACATGGCGATGGCGAAGTACGTCTTCCGCTCGCTCGCGCGCGAGCATCCGGAGCCGGGGGACTTCCTCGCCGCCGCGAACGAGGTCATCGTCGATGAGATCGCGCCGGGGAAGTTCATCACGATGGCCTATCTCGCGATCGACGGGGCACGCGGCGAGGTGGCGTGCGCGAGCGCCGGCCATCCGCCGCCCAGGATCCTGATGCCGGACGGGAGCGTGCGCGGGCTCGAGCCGCGCGGCCTCGCGCTCGGGATCGAGCAGGGCCAGGAGTACGAGGAGGTGCGGGCGGAGCTGCCGTCGGGCGCCTCGATCGTCGTGTACACGGACGGCGTCATCGAGGCGCGCCGCCACCGGGAGCTGTACGGGATCGAGCGCCTCGACGCGCTCCTGCGCGGGCATCGGGAGCTCGAGCCGCACGTGCTCGCGACCGCGATCGCGGAGGACGCGCGGGCATTCGCCCACGGCGATCTCGCCGACGATCTCGCCGTCGTCGTCATCCGCCGGTCTTAGGGGCCGGCGGTAACCTTTTCTGCCGTGAGGCACCTGGCTCTCCTCCTGTCGGTCGTGGTCGCGCTCGCGGCCGCGGCGACCGCGGCCGCGGATACGCCGCCGGTCGTCCCGGCCGGGGTCGTGCTCGGCGGGATCCCCATCGGCGGACTGACCTCGGACGCGGCCACCGCGCTCGTCGTCCAGCGTTTCTCGCGGCCCGTGACCCTGAAGGTCGGCCGCCAGAAGGTGACCGTCGACCCGGCGTCGCTCGGCGTGACGATCTGGGCCGACACGGCGGTGGCGAAGGCCCTCACCGTCCCGGCCGGGACGTCACTCGGCTTCCGCGCGCTCTTCAGCCGTGCGCGCGTCGCCTCCTACGTCGCCGGCCTCGCGCGGAGGATGAACCGCGACCCGAGCTCGGCGCGCCTGCTTCTCCGGAACTACCGGCCGCTCGTGAAGCCGTCCCAGATCGGTCTGCGCATCCAGCAGGGCGCGACCGTGGCGCTCCTCTCGGACGAGCTCGGGCACGGAACGAGGACGCCGGTCGCCGTTCCCATCAAGACGATCACGCCGCAGTCGGCGTCCATCGGCTCCGTCGTCGTCATCCGTCGCGCATCGAACCTGCTGACCCTCTACCGCGGCGACCACTACGTGCGGCAGTTCCACGTCGCCACCGGGCAGGCGGTGTACCCAACACCGCTCGGCAGCTTCCACATCGTCGTCAAGTGGGAGAACCCGACGTGGTACCCGCCGACGCAGGACGCGTGGGCGAAGGGATTGAAGCCGGTGCCGCCGGGGCCGAACAACCCGCTCGGCACGCGCTGGATGGGAATCGACTCGCCAGGCGTCGGCATCCACGGCACCGATGAGCCGGCGTCGATCGGCTACTCGGAGTCGCACGGCTGCATTCGCATGCTCGTTCCCGACGCGGAGTGGCTGTTCGCGCACGTCAGCGTCGGCACCCCGGTCTTCATCGTCGCGTCGTGAGCCGCACGCTCAAGCTCACCGGCCAGGCGCTCGCACTCGTCGCGGTGGCCGGACTGCTCGTGCTGCTCGTGTGGCGGCTCACGCATCAGACGCACCCGCCGAAGATCGGCGGCCCTGCGCCGAACTTCACGCTTCGCCGCATCAATGCGACCGGGAAGCTCGATCTCGCATCGCTGCGCGGGAAGCCGGTCGTCATCAATTTCTGGGCATCGTGGTGCGTGCCGTGCAAGGGCGAGGCGAAGCTTCTCGAGCAGGCATGGCGGCAGTACCGCTCGCAGGGCGTGGTCTTCGTCGGCGTCGACTACCACGACGTCACGAGCGACGCGCGCACGTTCATGTCGCACCACGGCATCACGTATCCGATCGTGCAAGACGGATCTGGGATGACCGGCGATGAGTACGGGCTGACCGGCGTTCCCGAGACGTACTTCGTCGACCGCAGCGGGCGGCTCGTCGGATCGCACATCATCGGGACGATCACGAACCAGGTCCACGCGTTCCACAACGGCATCCGGGCGGCGCTCGACCAGTGACGCTGAAGGTCCTCGCCGTGGCGGCGGCTGCGCTCGCGCTCGCCGGCCCGGCGTCGGCGTGCGCGCACCCGAAGACGTCGCTCTCGTTCCTCGAGGGCCAGATCATGTGCCCGACCTGTCATACGACGCTCGACATGTCGGAGGCGCCGGCAGCGCAGCAGATCAAGCGGCAGATCGCAACACGCATCTCGCAGTGCTGGAGCGCGCAGCAGATCGAGAACGAGCTCGTTGGCAACTTCGGGCAGGGCATCCTCGCTGCGCCGCCGCACAAGGGCTTCGACCTGCTCGCGTGGTGGCTCCCGCTCGGCGGCGTCCTCGCCGGCGCTGCGCTCATCGCGGTCGGCGTCTGGCGCTGGACCCGCATGCGCGAGCCCGACGCCGCCGTCGAAGAGGCCGCACTCGATCCCGAGACGGAGAGGCGCCTCGACGAGATGCTCGCGCGGCTCGACTGATGCTCGTCCGGCTCGCCGTCGCCTTCGCCGCCGGCTACGCGTCGGTGCTGACACCGTGCGTGCTCCCGCTCGTGCCCGGCTACCTGTCCGCGGTGTCGGGCGTCGACCCGGACGAGATCGGAGACGCGGGGACGGCGCGGCGCATCGCCATCGCGAGCGTCCCGTTCATTCTCGGCTTCACGCTCGTCTTCGTCGCGGTCGGCGCGGGGGCCGCCGCGATCTCGAACGTCGTCACCCCGAACGCGCAGGCCGACATCGCCGGGTTCGTCCTCGTCGTGATCGGGCTCGCGTTCGTCGGACTGCTCCCCGTGCCGGAGCGGGTCGTCGCGCCGGGGCTGCTCGTCGGCGCGCGCAAGCGTGGGTCGCGGGCGCTGCTCGGCGGCGCCTTCGCCGTGTGCGCGGCGCCGTGCATCGGCACGGTGCTCGCGGCGGTCCTCGTGCTCGCGAGCGACACCGGCACGATCCTCCGCGGGGCCGCGCTGCTGGCCGCGTACGCGCTGGGCCTCGGGGCTGCGTTCCTCACCGCGGGCCTCGCCTTCGGGCGCGCGATGTCCGCGTTCCGCTGGATCCGGAACCGCTACACGCTCATCCAGGTGACTAGCGGCATCACGCTCGTCGCGCTCGGCCTGCTGCTCTTCTTCCACCGGGACTGGTGGCTGCACGTCGCGGTGAACCGCGCGCTAGATGCCATCGGGCTCACGTCCCCCTAGGTCCAGCGTCGTCCGCAGCTCGGCGAGCTGGCGGCGGAGCGCCGCCACGTCCACGCCGCGGTGGGCCGGCTCGTACGGCTCCAGCCGCCTGAGGGCCTTGTCCAGCTGCCGCTCCGTCCCGACCCGGTTGCCGCGCCCGGCCTGGTACCAGGCGACCGCCACGTGGACGAGCCCCTGGTAGAAGTCGCGCTCCTCGGAGGGCGCCGCGCGCCACACGATCTCGAGCTCCTCGTGGGCCTCGAAGTACCGGCCGGCGCGGATGTGGTCGAGTCCCGTCTTGAACGGGTCAGGCATTCCCCTCTAACCTTGTCATGTGGCCACGATCCTGCTCTGTGGGGTCGACCTGTTCTTTCGCGGGAAGCTCGAGGCGATGCTGCCAGGGCACCGCCTGGTCACGGTCGATCACACCGACGATCCGGACCTCGTCATCTGCGACATCTCCCGCATCGATGCGGAAGAGGTGGCCGACACGTACCCGGACGTCCCCATCGTCGGGTACACGAACCACACCGACACGGCCGGCCTCCGCGCCGCGCACGCCGCCGGCTTCGATCAGGTGCTGGCGAAGTCCGCGCTCGTCGAACGCGGCGCCGAGATCGTCACCGAGCTCCTTCCGAGCTGAGGCGGTTCCCCGGATGTCCGGTTTGGCGCGTGCTCTAAAGTTGGTGCCGTGACCTACATCATCGCCGAGCCCTGCATCGACATCAAAGACCTCTCCTGCGTGGACGTCTGCCCGGTGGACTGCATCCACCCGGCGGAGCGGATCCTCGTCATCGATCCGGAGGAGTGCATCGACTGCGGCGCCTGCGAGCCGGAGTGCCCGGTCGAGGCGATCTTCCCGGAGGACGCGCTCCCGGACAAATGGAACGCGTTCGTCGAGATCAACTATGCATTTCCGAAGGGCATGGACGTCGTGAATCAGCTCACCGAGAAGTACGCGGTCGAGAACGACGTCCACAACGAGCCCATCGAGTAACTCTCGCCTGCGGTTGCGCGTTACTCCTGAAAAAGGAGGGATGCGTAATGCCTGAGCAGGCATGGTCCGACAAGCGCGAACGGCAGTACGAGCACATCAAGGAGAGCGAGCGCGAGCAGGGCCGCTCCTTGAAGCGTGCGAAGGAGATCGCCGCTCGCACGGTCAACAAGCAGCGGGCACAGAAGGGCGAGGCAAAGGGCAAGAGCAAGTAACTACGCTCCAGACGTGAATCCGACGAAGCTGGATCACGTCGCGTACTGGGTGGCGGACCGGGATCGGATCGCCGACTTCGCGACGACGAAGCTCGGCATGCACGTCATCGACCGGACGGATGCGTTCACGCTCGTCGGGTCGGACGCGCGCCGTGGAAAGCTGACGCTCTTCGCGGCGGAGGGGCCGCGCGAGGCCGGCGCGCTGATGCACGTCGCGTTGCGCGTCTCGCGCCTCGAAGGCGGCGAGCAGTGGTTCGATCTCGGCGAGGGCGTGCGCATCGGCCTCGTCGAGGCGCCGACCGACGTCGAGTACGACCTCGACCACGTCGCGCTCTATTCGGCGACGCCGGAGGAGACCGCGGCCGAGTACATCAGGCTCGGCTTCGATGCTGCTGCGCCGGGGGAATCCGGCGCGCCGCGCGTCGAGGTCGGCGGTGCCTGGGTCGAGTTCCATTCCGGCGAACCGGGCGATCCCGAGCGGCCGCTGTTGAACCACATCGCCGTGCTCGTCGACTCGGCCGACGAGGCGATCACGGCCGCGAACGATCTCGGCGTCGAGATCGACGACATCGTCGACGCGCCGAACACGTACG
>DASYFU010000377.1:0-3715 GCA_036498225.1 Gaiellaceae bacterium
GGGCCGGGTTGGGCGGGATATAGCCGACGTACAACGGCCCGTCGGCCACGCCGAGCGCGGCGTGAGGATCGACGCCGCTCAGCAGGGCGAGCTTGTCACTCGTGTTCATTGCCGCGAGGAGCTCGGACGCACGTTCGGCCGGCTGCAGCGACGTGGTCATCCAGGGGCAGCCGGCGGCGGCGCGCGCGGCGGGGCCGCTGAAGAACGTCACGACCCCCCAGACGGCGAGGCAGAGTGCGGCCGCGGCGAACCCGCGTCTTGCCGTCCCGGACATCGCGGACACGCTAGCCCGGATTTGTGCGGGTCCGGTGAGTTGACTAGAGCGCGAGCCGGAGAGCTTGCGGCGCGCCGAGCCGGAGCGCGCGGAGCGCGGCCGCTCGCGACCGGGGCCGGTCGCCGAGCACGTACCAGGTCCGAGCGATCATGAGATTGAAGTTTCTGCGGGCGAGCCGCGCCTGGGGGATGTCGTCGCGGCTCTCGAGCATCGCGAGGTGTTTCTGTGCCGTCTGGATCTGGCCGGAGCCGAGCTCGTGCTCGCCTGTTTTCTCCGAGTGGGAGCGATACTTCGCGAGCGGCTCCGAGTCGAGGAAGAGCATGTCGAAGTCGAGCAGCACGCGCAGGTAGAAGTCGTAGTCCTCGATCGGCAGCTCGCAGTCGTACGGGCCGACGGTGTCGAAGACCTCGCGCCGCACGAGGATCGTCGAGCTGAGGCAGCGGCACTCGGATGCGTAGGAGGCGTACGTCGCGCCGTTGCGGTGCGCGGCGCCGAACTCCGATCGAACAGCGTCGGTCCTCTCCGGCAGCTCGCGGCCAGCGCTGTCGATCACGGTGACGTGTCCGTGCACCATGCCGACGTCCGGCGCCTGCTCGAACGCGGCGAGCTGACGCTCGAGCCGATCGGGATACCAGGCGTCGTCGGAGTCGCAGAACGCGATGAGCTCACCCTGCGCCAGCTGGACTGCGGCGTTGCGCGCCGCTGCCTTGCCCTGCTGCTCTTGCCTGACGTACCGGATGCGGTCGAGGTACGGCGCCACGACGGAGTCGGTGTCGTCGGTCGAGCCGTCGTCGACGACGATGAGCTCGAAGTCCCGGCACGTCTGTTCGAGGACGCTCGTGATCGCATCCTCGAGATAGTGCGCTCGGTTGTGCGTGATGATCGCGGCGCTGACCAGCGGCATGCCATACGAAGCGTGCCCCCCGGCTTACAACTTTTAACGCATACCGTGCAAGGTTTCTGTAAGGCGCGGGCTAGCCGGCGGCTTCGGCCTTGCGCAGGCCGCGCACGGCCCAGAGGGAGAAGAGGATCGCGAGACCGGCAGCAGCGCCGTACGCAGCGGCGACCTCCGTCGGCGACCCGGCGACGAAGCTGCGACCCGCCTCGAGCACGCGGGTCAACGGGTTCACGACGGCGACGCCGTGGATCCACCCCTGGAGCAGGTTGAGCGGCACGTACACCGGCGCGAAGAAGAGAACGAGGAAGACGGGCATCTGCATGATCGGCCCCGCCTGCATCGATCGGAGGCGCATGGCGACGCCGCACGCCCACAGGATCGCGGCCATGTTGACGATCGCCGCGAGCACATAGAGCGCGGGGAGGTCGATGCCGCTGCCGCCGACTTTCATGCCGACCGCGAACGCGACGATCGTCAGGAACGCCGCCGTCACGAGCCAGCGGCAGAGGGCCGCCATCGCATAGCCGAGCACGATCCCGGTGCGGTGCGGCGCCGCGAGCAGGAGCCGCCGCGCGAAGCCTGTCTCGAAGTCGCGCGCGATGCCGAATCCCGTGAACACGCCGCCGAAAGCAGCCGACTGGAGAAGCACGAACACGAACTGGAACGCGGTGTATCCCTCCGGATACGAGAAGCCTTTGACATCGTGGATGTGCGACAGCCCGCCGGCGAACGCGGTGAAGAAGAAGAGCGGGAAGGCGAGCTGCGGGATGACGAGCGCGGGATTCGTGAAGACGTTGTGCAGCGTCCGCCATGCCACCGCGCGTGCGACGGTGAGATTCCGCATCAGCGCGCCAGCCTCTTGGGAAGCGAGATGGAGGCGAGCGTGAGCCCGGCGACGGCGACGACGGCGAGGATGCCGAACCCGAGGCCGAGCGCCTCGCCGTTCCAGCCCGTGATGATGAGGCTGCGCACGCACTCGAGCAGGTACGACACCGGGTTCGCCGTCGCGGCGTCGCGGAACCACGTCGTCGAGATGAGGTTCCGCGGGATGTTCATCGACGAGATGAACAGGAAGACGAAGAAGACGGGGAACATGCTCTGCACCGTCTCCGTCGAGCCGGTGCGGATGGCGATGGTGGCGCCGAGGCTGCCGAACGCCAGCGCGATGAATGCGGCGAACACGAGCAGGACGGCGACGCCTCCGACTCCTGCCGCGGGATGCACGCCGACGACGAGCCCCACCACGATGTAGAAGCACGCCTGCACGAGCCCGAGCGCGACGACTCCGCCGAGCTGGCCGGCCAGGAGCGCAGCGCCTCGCAGCGGCGTGAGCGACAGGCGGCTCATGAAGCCGCTCTCGATGTCGCGCGCGAGATCGGTGCCGGCGTTCATCGTCGCGAACAGCGCGCCCTGGATGAACGGCACGGCGAGCGCGAACGCGACGAACGACTTCGTCGGGAAGCCGGGCAGATGCGTCTCTGCGCGCAGGCCGCCGGAGTTCACGGCCAGGAGCAGCATCGGGAAGATGAGCGGGAAGATCGTCGCCGCCGGGTTGCGCCACGTCCGCAGCACCGATCGGCGTGCGAGGAGCGCGACCTGGTCGACCGTCGTGCTCATTCGGCGCCGTGGCCCTCGAGCGACCGGCCCGTCTTGGCGAGGAAGACGTCGTCGAGGCTGGGGCTGTGCAGCTCGAGGTTCGCCACGTGAACACCTTCGGCGTCGAGCGCGCGCACGACATCGGCGAGGCGCGCCTCCGCCGCGTCGTCGAGGCGGACGGCGATGCCGCGTGACGACGGGACGAGCGTGCCGAAGCGCTCCAGCACGATCGAGATCGGTGAGCGGCCGTCGTCGCCGATGGGGATCACCTCGACCGTCGGGCGGCCGATCTCCGCCTTGAGCGCGTCCGGCGTGCCCTCGGCGACGATATGGCCGTGGTCGATGATGCCGACGCGGTCGGCAAGAACGTCGGCTTCCTCGAGGTACTGCGTCGTCAGAAAGACCGTGACGCCGTCCTCGCGCGCGAGCCGCCCGACCTCGTCCCAGAGCGCGGTGCGGCTCTGCACGTCGAGCCCCGTCGTCGGCTCGTCGAGGAAGAGGATGCGCGGACGGTGCACGAGCGCCATCGCCAGGTCGAGGCGTCGCTTCATGCCGCCCGAGTAGCCGCGCACCTTGCGGTCGCCCGCCTCGGTCAGCCCGACGCGGTCGAGGAGCTCGGCGGCGCGCGGGCCGCGCTCCGCGCGCGGGAGCGCCTGGAGCGCCGCCTGAAGGCGCAGGTGCTCGCGGCCCGTCAGCAGCGGGTCGAGAGCCGCTTCCTGGAGCGCGGCGCCGATGTGGGCTCGCACCTGCGGCCCTTCGTGCACGACGTCGTAACCGGCGACGCGCGCGGTTCCGGCCGTCGGCGGCAGCAGCGTCGTGAGCATGAGCACGGTGGTCGACTTCCCGGCGCCGTTCGGGCCGAGGAAGCCGTAGATCTCGCCTGCCTCGACGTGCAGGTCGATGCCGTCGACGGCGCGAGGCCCTTTTTTGAACTCGCGGACGAGCTT
>DASYFU010000378.1:0-3107 GCA_036498225.1 Gaiellaceae bacterium
GGCCCTGCCGGACCGCGAGGGGAACGTCATCCTCTATTCGGCCTCGCTCGCGGCGACCTTGAAGAACGTGAACCTCGTCCGCTCGCGCCTGCTCTGGGCGGGCCTGGTCGCCCTCGGGCTCGCGATCCTCGTGGGCTGGGGCGCCGCCTCGGTATTCGCCCGCCGGATCCGTCGCCTCGAGCGGGCCGCCGACCGGATCGCCGGCGGGGATTTCGACCAGCCCGTGGTCGACCTCGGCCGCGACGAGGTCGGCGAGCTGGCCGCCGCCTTCGACCGCATGCGCATCCGTCTGGCGCAGTTCGACGACGCCAGACGTGCGTTCATCGCCAACGCCTCCCATGAGCTCCGTACCCCGATCTTCTCCGTCGGCGGCTTCCTCGAGCTTCTGCGCGAGGACGATCTCGACGCCGACACGCGGGCCGAGTTCGTCGAGGCGATGGCGGAGCAGATGGGGCGGCTCTCGAAGCTCGCCGCCGACCTCCTCGACCTGTCGCGGCTCGACGCGGGCGGGATGCGGATCGAGCCCGAGCCGGTCTCGCTCGGCCACCTCGTGCACGACCTCGGCGAGGAGCTCGGCGCGCTCGCCGCCCGCCGCGGGCATCCGCTCGAAGTCGTCGTCGAGTCGAACCGAACCGTGCTCGCCGACCGTGAGCGCGTTCTTCAGGTCGGGCGTGCCCTCGTCGACAACGCGCTCGTCCACACGCCGCCGGGGACGCATGTGCGCCTCGTGGCCGACGGCACGCGCATCCGGGTGGAGGACGACGGCCCCGGCATCCCCGCGGAGCATCACGAGCAGGTGTTCGCCCGGTTCACCCGCCTGGACGGCTCGCGGGCCTCGGGAAGCGGCCTCGGATTGGCGATCGCCCGCGAGCTGGCCGAGCGCATGGGCGGCGAGCTCCGGCTCGAGTCCGGCGGCGGACGGACGGCGTTCGTCCTGGCGCTGCCCGATTCCACGGGGAAACACCCCGCACTTCGTGACAATCAGCACGATCAAGTCGCGCGTTAGACCCGCTCCACCGCCGGGAATGAGCCTCTGGCCACGAGGCAGGTGCGATGGTGCAGAATTCGGCGGGTTTAGATCGCCGAATCTAGGGAAAGCGGTAGTCGCGTATGGAGCTCGTCACTGATACGGCCGGCGTCGAGACCGCGGAGGGCGTCCGCGCAGTCCGCCTGCGCATCCCCGCGAAGCCCGAATACATCGCACTCGGCCGGCTCGCCCTGACCGGGCTCGCGCAGGCGCGCGGCCTCGACTCCGACACGATCGCCGATCTCAAGCTCGTCCTCACCGAAGCGGTGTCGAATTCCGTGCGCCATGCGTACGGCACGCTCGGCGACGGCCAGGTCGAGATCCGCTACGAGCTGCG
The DNA here is from genome assembly GCA_036498225.1 of Gaiellaceae bacterium. GTDB lineage: Bacteria > Actinomycetota > Thermoleophilia > Gaiellales > Gaiellaceae > Palsa-739. Next base: position 1,365 of record DASYFU010000378.1, read on the forward strand.
CGCCGATCGCATCGCGGTCGAGGTGGTCGACGACGGTGACGGCTTCGATCCCGAGGAGGCGCCGTCGTTCGAGGGCGATGAGCTTTCCGAGGGCGGTCTCGGCATCGCGATCATCCGCACGATCACGGACGAGGTCGAGATCGAGTCGCGTCCCGGCGTGCGCGGCTCGCGGTTGCGCTTCGTCAAGATGCTCTCCTGACGCGCCGCCGGCTCATCGTCGTCTCCAACCGCGGGCCCGTGACGTATGGGCGCGACGAGCGCGGCGAACGGGAGGCGCGACGCGGCGGCGGCGGCCTCGCGACCGCGCTGCGCGGGCTCGTCGAGCAGCACGACGTGACGTGGATCGCGAACGCGATGACCGACGAGGATCGCGTGGTGGCGGGCGAGGAGCAGCGCGGCACGATCCTGCTTGCACAAGACCGTGACGAGTATGCGCGCTTCTACAACGTCATCGCGAACCCGATGCTGTGGTTCGTCCAGCACATGCTCTGGGACCTCGCGTTCACGCCGGACTTCGACCACGACGCCTGGGCGCACGGCTACGTGCCGGTCAACGCTGCGATGGCGCGCGCGACGATCGACGAGCTCGATCGGGATCCGAGCGCGGCCGTGTTCTTCCACGACTATCACCTGTATCTCGCGCCGGGGATCGTGCGACGCGAGCGGCCGGCCGCGCTCATGTCGCATTTCGTCCACATCCCGTGGCCGGACTCGGGCGCGTGGACGGTGCTTCCGCCGTCGATCCGCCACGATGTGTTCGCGGGGGTACTCGCGAGCGACGTCGTCGGGTTCCACACCGACCGCTGGCGGCGCAACTTCCTGCGCGGCTGCATCGACGTGCTCGGCGCGGACGTCGACGGCGACGTCGTCGACCACGACGGCCGCCGAACGCTCGTCACGGCTCATCCGATCGGGATCGATCCCGCCGAGTTCGACGCGCTCGCGACGGATGCGGGTGTGCTCGAGCGAGAGCGCGAGATCGAGGCCTCGCGCCCGGAGCTGCTCGTCGTCCGCGTCGACCGCACCGATCCGTCGAAGAACGTCGTCCGCGGCCTGCGCGCGTTCGGGCTCATGCTCGCGCGCCATCCGGAGCTGCGCGGCCGCGTGCGGATGCTCGCGCTCCTCGATCCGTCGCGGCAGGACATCCCCGAGTACACCGAGTACCTCGGCGCGATCGAGCGCGAGGCGCGCGTCCTCGGCGACGCACTCGCTCTTCGCGTCGGCGACGATTTCGCGCGCTCCGTCGCCGCGTACAAGCATTTCGACGTTCTGCTGGTGAACGCGGTCTTCGACGGGCTCAACCTCGTCTCGAAGGAGGCGCCCTACGTGAACACCCGCGACGGCGTCGTTGTCCTTTCGGAGAACGCCGGCTCGCACGAGGAATTGGCTGCGTGGGCGCTGACGGTGAATCCGTTCGACGTCTCGGGTCAGGCGGACGCGCTCTACGCCGCGCTGACGATGGACGCGGGCGAGCGACGCCGTCGGCTGGAAGCGATCCGTGCGCACGTGCGGGAGCACGACGTCGCGGCCTGGGGAGAAGCTCAGCTCGCCGACCTCGACCGCGTACGATCTCGCGTGTGAGCGAGCTGTCGCATGTCGACGAGAGTGGAGACGTCCGCATGGTCGACGTGGGCGCGAAGCCGCTCTCGCGCCGGCGCGCGGTCGCGCGCGCCGAGGTGCGGATGGCACCGGAGACGGCGCGGCGCCTGCGCGACCTCCCCAAGGGCGACGCGCTCGTGACGG